>NZ_CP010115.1:0-310407 GCF_000833475.1 Francisella tularensis subsp. tularensis
TATTTGCTTTAAAAAGCTCAATAAATTTATATGCTGATAGTTCTTTTAGCGACTTCTCTGGTTTTATATCTTGAGTATGTAATATGCCAGTAGCAACAAAAATCAGATTAATAGAACCTGATTTATCATAAACATATTTTGCCGCTTTTTCGATTGTTGATTCATCAGTATAATCAATATGTTCATAAACTACACCCTCTACACAATCAACTACTTTAGCACGTGAAAATGCATATATATTCGCGTTAGGATATAACTGTCTTAGTCTTTTAATTACCGCGTTACCTATAGCACCAGAGCCACCTATAACAACTAAATTACCACTCATAGCACTCCCCCAAAATTATGCTCTAGTACTACAAGTATACAAATAAGATTATGGATTTTTTATACCGATAAATGAATATTAAGAAAGTTTAATATACAGAAACTAATCAGCTATCAAATCATACTCAGTAGATTCAGTGATTTCAACATTAGCAAATTCACCAACTTTTAGATTTCTTTCTAGCGCATCGCCGATAATTACTTGTCCATCCACTTCTGGAGCATCATATTTAGTACGACCAATCGCATAGTTTTCGTCTTTATTTATGACATCTATGATTACTTGCTGTTCTGTTCCAACAAATCGTTGTAATTTATCAGCGCTTATTTGTGCTTGTAACCCCATAAATTCATCTAAACGCTATTGTTTGATCTCTTCAGAAATCAGATTATCAAACTGGTTAGCCTTTGCACCCTCTACTTCAGAATACTTAAAGCAACCGACTCTATCAAGCTGAGCTTTTTCAGCAAAGTCTAGCAAATGCTCAAAATCAGCCTCTGTCTCACCAGGGAAACCTACTATGAATGTACTACTAATAGTTATATCCGGACATATATCACGCCACTTATTGATTCTATCAAGAGTTTTTTGTGTATGAGCTGGGCGTTTCATTCTCTTTAGAACTTCTGGAGATGAATGTTGTAAAGGTACGTCTAGATAAGGAAGTATCTTTCCTTGAGCCATAAGTGGTACAATTTTATCAACATGAGGATAAGGGTAAACGTAGTGTAGTCTCGTCCACATATCTAAATCGCCAAGAGCAGTAGCAAGATCAATAATGTTGCTTTGATATTCTTTATTATTCCAAATACCTGATTTGTACTTAATATCAACGCCATACGCAGAAGTATCTTGAGATATTACTAATAGCTCTTTAACGCCTGCATTTTTAAGCTTTTCAGCTTCTTTCATGATATTGTCTATAGAACGACTTTTTAATTTGCCACGTATATCCGGAATAATACAAAAAGTACAAGTATTGTTACACCCTTCTGATATTTTCAGATATGAATAATGTCTCGGTGTAAGCTTAATACCTTGTGGCGGTACTAAAGATACAAAATCATTAGCAAAAATTGGTGCATGGGTATGCACAGCTTCAATTAGATTTTCATAATCTTGAGGTCCTGTAATACTTAAAACCTCTGGATGTTTTTCTTTAATAAGATCAGCTTTATTCCCAAGACATCCAGTAACTAGCACCTTACCATTTTCCGCGATAGCTTCGCCAATAACCTCTAGAGACTCATCAATAGCAGAGTTTAGAAATCCACAAGTATTAACAATAACCATATCAGCGTTATCATAGCTATCAACCAGGTCATAACCCTCAGCTTTTAGCTTAGTTATGATACGCTCAGAATCAACAAGGTTTTTCGGACAACCCAAGCTGACAAAACCAATTTTAGGGATTTTAATCATAGTACTTAATTCAAACAAAAAATTATGCGACTATTTTAGAACAATTTAAGATAAAAAAATAGTAAAAGATAAAATTGTAAGATTAGATTTAGACTAGTTATTAGTTCTATGAATTGCTCTCATCACATTTAGCACCAAAATCAATCTCTGTTCTTCTGTCTAAGTAGAAAGCTTTCTCTGATGCCTTGTACATACATGCATCATTTACACCATCTTTACAGAACTCATCATAGAACTGCGTTGGCTCTGCAGCTGGTTTTAGCTTACCATAGCTTACTACACAGATTTGATCTTTATTAACATTCTTGCCTAGTAGGTAATTATACACAGCTTCAGCACGTTTTTGACCAAGGTTAAAGTTATACTTCTCACTACCTCTTGGGTCAGTATTACCAGATAATTTAATTGGTTGATCTGGATGAGCTATTAAATAGTCTGCCGTTTTATCAAGGCATTCTTTAGCGTCATCAGTAATATTATAGCTATCAAAACCAAAATATACTGATCTACAATTAATATTCATAAGTTCTTTTTTCATTTGCTCAACTTGATCTGAGCTTAGCTTATCAGAACCATAAATCTGCGAAGACATCTCTAAAGCTTGTGAGCTATCTACTCCAGCATATTTATCTTTGATTAAATCACTATTATCTGGTCTAGTACTAGAGCAACTTGCCAACATAAGCATAGAACCTATAACTGCTAAGTTCATTATCCTTTTTTTCATCATTTTTAACTCCTATTATTTTTAATCATTATCAAAACTTGAAACAACATAATTACCACCACCATCAGCAAACCCTGTATCACTTGCGCCATAATTATCGGCTGATTTAAGTGTACTTATAAAGCCTGGACCACTACTTTCATTTAGGGAAGAGCCATCTAAACTACCGTTTGCATTAGGCATTAAACTAGGTCCTTTATACCATGCACAGCTTGTAACTAACAAAGCGAAAAAACCAATCAAATATATTTTAATAGCAACTTGCATACTCATTCCTTAAAAGTTTTTTGGCGACCAACTTGGTGATTGTATTAAAATATTACCATTATCAGCAGTCTCAATATTGAAATGATTATCACCATCTAATGATACCATATCTAATGAGCTATAACCTCTAGTGTTGGTTGATATATAAGCAACCATATCACCATATGGCGAAACTGTAGGTGAACTGTCTGCTTTACCATTTGTAATATTTGTTACACTTCCATTAGCTAAATTAAAATCAGCAATTTGCGTACCGCTTGTGCGTGAGCTTTGATTCATAAATACTATATTTTTGCCATCTGGAGTATAGTTTGGCTCATATGCCTGATGTATTTTTGTACTTAATATTGATGATTGTGGATATTTAGAGTTTACTGATGCTACATAAATATTTGGTCTGCCTTCTCTATCAGATGTAAACACTATGCTTTGACCATTTGGAGAAAACTTTGGTGCTGTATTTATACCATTTATAGTGATTCTCTTTAGTGCTTTTGTAGATAAGTTCATGATGTAGATATTAGTCTGATCAGAATAGCCTTTTGATAGCGCTAAGGCAATTTCTTTACCATCTGGTGAGAGCGAAGGTGAGCTATTTATACCTTTATAGTTAGTTATACGTGTTACCTTACCAGTAGCTATTTCTAAAGTATATACTCCCATACTACCACCACTATAACTAGAATAAACAATATAACGACCATCATTTGACCATGAAGGCGTTGCTATTGGGTTATCAGTTTGTCTTAGTACAACATGCTTATTATAACCATCATAGTCAGATATAATAAGCTCATATAACCTACCATATCTTGCATATGGATTACTTACTTTGACATATGCAAGCTTAGTTAAAAAGAAGCCCTGATTGCCCGTAAGCTTTTGATAAACATAATTAGAAATCTTATGTGCCAATGTTCTCATTAGAGAAACATTTATATTTTTATAAGTAATCGCTTGTAAATAACTTGTGTCATTTCTCTTTAGAATCTGCACTTCTACAGTATAATTATTATATGAGTTATTCGTATATTTTGTTAATACAACATAGTCAGATTTTAGGCTCTTCCAAGGAATATTTTGCTTTTGCTTAATTTCATATTTAATTGTATCATTAGCTTGTAATTTAGCATTATGGTTTAAGTCTGCAACTATTACAGAATTTACCTGCTGCGGAAACTGATCAACAACATTATCACTAACAACCGTAACTAACGGCTTTTGAATTACTCCAGTAGTCACCTCTGCAACCAAGGCTGCATATAGATTAGAGATCAAAAAAACAAATATAAAAACGCCTGCAATGATTTTCCTCATACCATTCCTCATTAACTTTGTTTAAATATAAAGCTTATATTTTCTGTTTGTATAGTTTTTCTTGCCACATTATTTGTAATTGTAGGTGGCGTAGTATTTTTAATAGCATCAATTAAAGACTGATCACATCTATAATTACCAGATGTACCAGTAAGTTTAATAAATTTACCATCTCTAATAATTGCACGAGGTAAATCATATATACCTCTACAAGAATCTTTAATCCAGTTAGCTCCAACCCTATCTTGATATGCAGCGATGTAGCTAGAAATAGCTGATTGCGCCTGATTCTGCTCAATTTGTTTCCTAGCGGCTGCTTCTGCCTCTGCTCTAGCTTTTGCCAGTTTCTCTTGGCGAGCTTTTTCTTCAGCTTGTTGCTTTGCCTTAAGCTCTTGCTCTTTTTTGCGTTGTAACTCTTGTTGCGCTTTTTGCTCCGCCTCTGCTTTTGCCTTGCGTTCTGCTTCAAGTTTTGCTTGCTTTTCTTGCTCAGCTTGACGTTGGGCTTCTTGCTGAGCTTTTTTCTTAGCCTCTAAGATAGCTTGTTGTTTAGCTTTTTTTTCTGCCTCAGCCTTCTCTTTTAATTGTTGCTGATGTTTTCTAAGAGCTTGTAACTTAGCTTGTTTAATATCTTCTTTAGCCTGTTTTAACTCTTGTTGATGATTTTCGTAAGCAGATATTTGTTTATTTAATTCGCTACTACTTATTGAAGTGGCTTGGATAATCTCAAATTTCTTTGGCATATTTGAAACTTGTGCAGTCAAAGATGCCTGTGTTTTTTCAAACTTTAGACTGCTAACAAAAGACAAAATATATAGCAGAATTATCAAAGCAATATGGATTAATATAGCCTTAACTAAAAATGGGTTCTCATCTATTTGCTTATTACAAAAGCGTAAAAATTTATGATAATTAAGATTTGCCATCTTCTGTGACTAACCCCACTTTATCAATGCCTGCTTTTTGAATAAGAGCCATAGCTTTTACAACTTCACCATAACTTGCGCTACTATCACCCCTTACATAAACAGGCTTACCAGGATTTTGCTGTGATAAACTCACCACAGCATTTGCTAATGCACCTGAACTTAAAGCTGTCTTAGGATCATTAACTCCTTGATTAATAAAATACTCACCTTGCTTATTTACCGTAACAACTATTGGTTTACTATCATTTGAAGGTATCTTTTCAGATTGTGCTTTCGGTAGATCAACTTTTACACCCTGAGTTAAGATCGGTGTTGTGATCATAAAAATTACTAGTAGAACAAGCATAACGTCAATGTAAGGCACTACATTGATTTGTACCATAGGTCGCTGTTTTCTAAAAAATCTTTTATTTCTTTTTTTCATAAGCAAAAGTCTTTATTACAAGCTTTCTTGATTTTGATGTTGAATTTCATCTCTATGTGCTTCTTTTAGAAGTAAAATACATAAATCATCTTGGAATGACTCATAGCTTGATAAAATATCATCCACTTGGTTAGATAATTTGCTGTGACCAATAACTGCAGGAATAGCAACAAAAAGACCTAATGCAGTAGCTATTAAAGCTTCAGCAATATGTGGCGCGACCACAGAGATTGTAGCTTGCTCAACACCACCTAGAGTATTAAACGATGACATAATTCCCCATACAGTTCCAACTAGACCAATATAAGGTGCCACAGCTCCTATTGTTGCTAGTGCCGGTAGTTTTCTATCTAGCTCTTTAGCTTCTTGTGCTATCGCTATACTAACTGTTCTTTCCATACCCTCTAGAATAGTGTCTCCCCTTAACATACAAGTATCCTTAAGGTTATTAAACTCTCTTAGACCAGAACAAAATATTATTGATTTGCCAAAGATATTTTCTTTATGTTGTAGATAATAATCATATAACTTCTGGATATGATGACCTGCCCAAAATAGCTTATCAAACTGAACCTGTTCATTACGATATTTTTTAACACGGTTATTAACTTCAAGCATTATTGCCCAAGAATATACAGACATTGCAACCAAAGCCAGCATAATAAGTTGAACTATAAAATTTGCATGCAGCACTAGCTCAACTAAAGAAATAGAATTATCCATAAATATTCCCAAAAAAACTGTAATTATTTATTTTTCCAAGTACACTGCGATTAATTATACGAAAACTACTATCAATTATAAACTATTTAATGCATCTAAATTAAATATAAATCTGTTATTATTAAGGCACAAAAAAATTTATAAGGTATATCATGAAAAAAACGACTTTATTGACTTTAGCTGTAATTTGTACTGCCTTGATATCATGTGCAAGCTCTCAAGGTGATTCATTTGGATATGTTGCTCCACCGCCGACTCAACAAGATTTAGAATCAAATGAGCCAGGTCCTATGCAACAGCCTGGCGGAGTATCAGCTGGGATTATTGCCGAGCAAGGTCATCCGAGCCATGATGCTTTTATTACTATCAAAGAATAAATAACTACTTCTCAATATCTATTATTTTCTTACCATCAACCGATGATTCTTCATTTAGATCACTATTTTAAATTTTAGCTTTATATCTGTAATGAGATATCGGACCTGATAAGGCATAACCTATCATAATCAAATAAAGTAATTTATCAGGCATCGTAAATAACATAAGAATAATCAAAATAAAACAAATTACATACAACTTACTAATATTACCTTTACCATCACTATCTTTAAAGCTTCTAAACTTAATATCACTAACCATCATAAAAGCAAGATATAAAGCTGTAAAAACAGTCAAAATTACCGTTATAAAAGCATAATCACCAACAAATGTTCTTTGCCCCATCCAGATTAATCCTGATATAGTTACAGCACCAGCTGGACATGGCATTCCATAAAAATATAAACGACGCTCAATTATATTTTCCTCTGAATTATCACCAGCAGGCATAGTATCAAATTTAGCTAATCTTAATGCTACAGCAAGCAAGTACAAAAATGAAATAGCTGCGCCTAGAGCACCAATATTATGCAAACTCCAAAAATACATAACTAAGGCTGGAGTAGCTCCAAATGAAACCACATCAGCAAGACTATCTAAAGCAGCACCAAATTCAGTTTGAGTGTGTGTATACCTAGCAACCCTACCATCAAATGCATCTGCAAAACCTGCTAAAAGCATGTATACTGCAGACGAGACAAAATTACCATTGAAGGCTGCTATAATTGCTAAGAAAGCAAATAATAAACTAGCACTAGTAAACAAACTAGGTAGTATATATTTTGATTTTTTCATGTCTATATTTTCTAATAACCACATAATCATTTCACCTTCTATTTTCTTAATAAATCAGGTCTTAACACTTTTGCTCCACGCAAGTAAATATGTTTAATATCCGTTTGAGTTTTGTCAGTATTATATGTCAACATAACTCTAATACAAAACTCTAAAGCTCCATCACGCATCATTTGCTGACAATCTATTAAAGGGACATCAACCAGACCAAGCTCACGCGCTGCAACCGCTGGAAACTCTGATTTGATATCAGTAGTTGCGGTAAATACAATGTTTACAATATCACTAGGACTGACATTATTATGCTTGATAATTTGTTGCAAAAGCTCTTTTGTTGCACTTATGACATTTTCTTTACTATCTTTATCTACAGTAGTAGCGCCTCTAATTGATCTTTGCATATTATTCTACCTTACCTGTACCAATCTTTTGCTTTAAAAGTCTTGGTAGTGGGAAATAGACTTCTTCTTTAATACCCTCAAACTCCTCAACCTCTGTAGAACAAACTTTAGATATTTGACTAATTATTTGCTGAACCAAGTATTCTGGTGCAGAAGCTCCGGCACTGACACCACAGACTTTTTTATTATCAAACCATAACTTATCAACGTCTTTAGGATTATCAACAAGATAAGCATCTATGCCTTCTAAGGTTGCTAGCTCTTTTAGTCTATTAGAGTTAGAGCTATTTTGTGAGCCTACAACAACTAAAACATCAATATGTTTAAGCATGGCTTTTATAGCTGTTTGACGGTTTTGGGTTGCATAACAAATATCTTCTTTTTTAGGTCCCTTAATATTTGGATATTTGTCTTTTAAAGCCTGTATTATCCCCTGTGTCTCATCTACTGATAAAGTAGTCTGAGTGGCGTAGTATAGATTATCTGGATCTTTTATTGTTAATTTATTAAGATCTTCTTCACTTTCTATAAGATAAATCGCGCCTTTTTTGCTACGATACTGCCCCATAGTACCTTGAACTTCTGGATGGCCTTTATGACCAATCAAGATACATTCAGCATCGTTATTACTTGCCAAACGTACACCTCTGTGTACCTTAGTAACTAAAGGACATGTTGCATCATAAAGTACTAGATTTTTCTTGGCAGCAGCTTCTTCAACCTTTAGAGAAACTCCATGAGCACTAAAGATACATACCGCGTCATCTGGTACTTCATCAACTTCTTTGACAAAAACCACACCCTTTTTCTTAAGAGAATCTACAACAACCTTATTATGTACGACCTCATGACGCACATATACAGGCGACTTCTCAACTTCTAAAACTTTCTCTACAGTCTCAACAGCACGACTTACACCGGCACAAAAGCCCCTGGGATTAGCTAGTAATATCTTCACCTAAATCCTCCTCTTTCTCAGCCACATCTAAAATTTTAGCTTCAAATACGATTATCTGTCCTGATAATGGATGATTAAAATCTACGGTAACATCTTGCTCATTAATTTCTGTAATCAATCCTGGCAACTTAGAGCCATCTTTTTGACTAAAAGAAACTATAAGTCCTTCTTCTAAGTGCATATCTTTAGGAAATCTATATTTAGGCACTGAATAGATACTTGCAGGATGTTTCTCGCCAAAAGCCTCTTCTGGCATTAAAACTACCCTTTTAGTTTCACCAATCGTTGTCCCAACAAGCTCATTCTCGACTTTCTCAGTAAAACAACCCTGACCCATCTGAAATACAAAAGGTCTATTATAATTTTCTGTATCTTCAGCAATTGAGCCATCTTTAAGTCTAAATTTAAAGTGCATTTTTACAAAACTATCTGATGCGATTTTCATGCTATTTACTTATATAGTTTTTGGAGTCCAAGATACCATATTTAGAAGTTTTAGTCATCTTTTGTTTGCATCGCCATCGATTTTTTATATTAACAGATTATTAAATTAATTATAGCTATTACAAATACTATTCTCACTCCTAAGTTTATAGTACACTTAATGATATAAAATACTATTTTAGGTTTTATACTATGAAAAAATTACTGAAACTATGCTTAATGACATCATTACTTACAACACTCTCAGCCTGCCAAACACTAGATGATAAAGATAAAGATAGTGGTCCACTAACATTTCCAACATTAGAACCTTGTACTGCCGAGCTACTTCAATCAAATCAATCTTTTATATGTGTAAAAGAACAAACAGGACCTGATCTAATCGAAACAAATATAAAATTTGATGCTGATAGCTATACATTAAACACTCAGGCTAAAGAAGTTTTAGATAAGCTTTTTGCTTATTTGAAACTAACTGATACTACAAATTTCACAATTAAAGGTTATGCTGGAAAAGTTGAATCAAAAATTCTCACAGATCAGAAAATCCTAACCGACTATAATATTAGACTATCAAAAAACCGTGCTAGTAGTGTCGAAGAATACCTTGTAAACAAAGGTCTTGGCTCTAGTGATGGAATTACTATTAAAGCCTTAGGTTATCAAGATCCTATCGCCCCTAATGACTCAACCTCAAGTAGAGCTATAAATCAGCGCGTTGAAATTACTCTAAAAAGTAGACTTATAGAGCAAATTGATAATATTGAAAATAACTTAGAGCATGTCAGACCAGCTGAATATACAAAATTCTTCTCAAATGTATATTTACTTAATGATAATCAGATAGACAATATTTCAAGAATATACAATTCTAGAGAGAAACGCCCAATACTCGGAATTAACTTTAAAATCTTTGCTAACAAAGAATATACAGCAGCCAAGGATAACAGTAACTTCATAATAATATCCGAACCAAAACCAATATCTTCATTTAATGATGATAAAAAAGTCTATAGACTAGGCTCAGCAAAATATGATTATACCTTTAAAGGTATAACAGCATTGACGATAACTAATTTAAGTCGTGAAGCTAGTGTAGGCAATTATGTAATACCTAATGATATTGTTTCACAACAACTGCCAGAACAAACTTTTAAAATGAAAAGTAAAATAACAGCTAATGTACTTGAAGATGTAATGAATACTAATACATTCTCATCTTCGTATAATAGTATTCTATTGAACAAAGGCGCTGCTGATGGCTTGAAAGTAGGCGCTCAAATTATTTTATATGAACCAGAAACCAGAGTAGATGGTTTTCCAGTCCCACCTAAATATATTGGTTATGGTTTTATCTATAGAGAATCTCAACACTACTCTATAGCCCTAATTGTCAATTCACTACAAGAAATTACAAATAATTCAATGGCAACGACTATTTTATAATGATTGATAATACCATCAAAAACTTAATTATACTTTCTATTACACCTTACTTTGGCAATACAAGGTTTGTTAAAGCTAAAGAAAATAATTTTGATTTTAATGAAATTATTAACTCACCAAGTAAATACATAAAAACTTTATCACTACGTCAAGAGAGTATCGATTTTCTTAATCAAAGAAAATATTTAGAGTATTTAGATAAAGTTTCTAAGTGGTTAGATTCTAGCGGCAAAAATCAAATAATTACGTACCTAGATAATCGCTATCCATCCGATCTTAAACAAATAAGCAACCCTCCGTTGATACTATATTGTAGTGGTAATAGCGACCTTCTTAATAGCCAGCAATTAGCTATAGTTGGTGCCAGAAACCATTCTAGTTATGGCAAAAATGTCACAGCAAAACTTTGTGCAGATCTTAAAGACTCAAAACTAACTATAATATCTGGTCTAGCATATGGTATAGACACTCTAGCACATAAATATGCTATCGATAACAATCTTAGCACTATTGCTGTAGTAGGTACTGGTGTAGATGTTGTATACCCTAGCTCAAATAGAGAGCTGTATAATAAGATAATTAACACTAATGGACTTATAATCTCTGAGTTCCCTTTAGGAACAGGACCATTACGCTATAATTTCCCGCAAAGAAATCGTATAATCAGTGGCTTATCTAAAGGAGTAGTTATGGTAGAGGCTGCTAGCAAAAGTGGCTCTTTAATAACTGCCGAACTTGCATTAGAACAAAATAAAGAAGTTTTCGCCATACCTGGTAGTATCTTTAGTACTACAAGTCAAGGCTGCAATCAACTTATAAAACAAGGAGCTAAGCTTGTTTGTAACGTTAATGATATTCTTGAAGAAATAGATATAGCCTCAAATACTTCACAAACATCAAGTACAGATAATCAAGTTAATAAAATCATCTCATTAAACAAATCTGAGAGAATAATTTTAGGTAGTATAGATAGAGAACTAACTACAATTGATAAAATTATTATCAAATCAAAACTCCCCTACAATCAAGTAACATCAATTTTATTTGAGCTAGAGCTTAAATCATTGATTGAGTCTATTCCTGGTGGATATATAAATATTCAATAATTTGCCTAGAGATCATTATTATAGCTAGTTAGGTTTGTTATACTTATGTTTATGCAACTCCACTTAAATTGTAAATGTTTCATGAAGTAATTCTTAATGTTTTAAAAAATCCTTTTATAGCACTATTTTTAACATTAAGTTTAGGCTACTTAGTTGGCAAAATAAAATATAAGACTTTTGTGTTAGGAGGAATATCAGGATCTCTTATAATTGGTGTAATTATAGGGCAACTTAACATTACCATCTCACCAGATATTGGCTCTTTATTTTTTGCATTATTCATATATGCAGTTGGTTATCAAGGAGGAGCTCAATTTTTTAGATCATTAAACAAAGATACACTTTTACTACTGGCTTCTTCAACTATAACCTGCGTACTAGGCTTACTATGCGTACTAGTTTTTGCTTGGATATTCCAGTTAGACAAAGGCACTGCAGCAGGATTAGGTGCAGGAGGATTAACACAATCTGCAATGATTGGCTCAGCCAATAATGCAATAGCCATGATAAACTCAGTATCCGAATCGACCATTCACACTATGCAGACCAATGTTGCGGTAGGATATGCCGTATGCTATATCTTTGGATCTTTTGGTCCTATAATTCTGCTTGCAACAATTTTTCCATTAGTGATGAAATGGGATCTTAGAAAAGAAGCAATTAAATTAGCAACAGAACAGTCTGATGGGAATTTAGACCTAGAAGTTGGTCAATTCTCTGCTTTTAGCGAGTATACTACGAGAGCATATAAAATTAATCGCGACTCTCAGTTGCTCGGTAAGTCTTTAGTAGAAGTATATAAGACATACAAGTATAAAGTAGTAATAGAAAATATCATTCGTGATAATAAACTGCTAACTATAACTCCTGAAACCACTATAAATACAAATGATATAGTAGCGATAACATTCTATGCAGATTTAGATATCCAATCAATTATTTCAAAAGATATTGAGGTTACTAAACCCGAGCAGTTCAATTTTATTGAAGAGAAAAGATCCCTAATATTGACTAATAAAAATCTATTCAATAAAACAATTAAAGAGGTCAAAGATATAATTCAAGACAGAAATTATTATGGAGTATTTTTACAAAAAATTATTCGCTCTGGTCAGAAACTTCCTATCTCTGATGATCTCAAACTTAGAAGAGGTGATGAGATTAGACTTATAGGTAAACCAGAAGATCTCGATAAAATAAGCAATAAGATAGGAACTTTTATTTCTGAAGCCCCTATCACTGATTTCATTTTCTTTGGTTTAGGTATGGTTTTAGGTTATATCTTTGGTTTAATAAGCTTTAATATCTTTGGAATTTCAATAACTTTAGGAGCTGGAGTGGGCTGTTTATTATCTGGCTTAATTTTTGGCTGGATCAGATCAATAAAACCTCAGTTTAGCAACTTACCTGTGGGAGCATCTAATTTTATTCGAGATCTCGGTTTAGCAATATTTGTAGCTAGTGTTGGAATTACTGCCGGACCTCAAGCTATAACTACTATCAAGGAACATGGACTTACACTATTTTTCTTAGGTATTGGTGTAACAATCATACCTCAAGTAATTTCTTTTTATATATCGTACTATTTACTTAAAATCAAAAATCCTATTGTATTATTAGCAACTATTGCTGGAGGTAGAAGTGCAAATCCTGGTTTTGCTGCTTTATTAGAACGCGCTGGCAATGCTACTCCAGTAATCCCCTTTACATCATCATACGCTTTAGCAAATATATGGTTGACACTGTGGGGACCTGTAATAGTTGCATTAGTAACAATCATACCTAAATAAAAGGACATTTTTATGAGCCAACAAGATTTAAGCCCATTCGAATTTAAAGATGAATTAATAAAACTAGCAACAAGTAAAGCTGATAGATTAATGTTAAATGCTGGTCGTGGTAATCCTAACTTTTTGGCAACTATTCCTAGACATGCTTTTTTACGTCTTGGGGATTTTGCACTTAGAGAATCAGAGAGATCTTACTCTTATCTTAACAACGTCTTTGGTGGGCTACCTGAGAAAAAAGGTATTACAGAAAGATTTGATTACTATTGTTTAGCTCATGATAAGCAAGATGGTATTGATTTTCTTAGGGCTGCCATCTCTTTTGTCGATGATTACTTAGGCATCAATAAAGAAGAATTCTTATATGAAATGACAAATGCATATCTTGGATGCGATTATCCTTCACCTCCAAGAATACTACCAATTATAGAAAAAATTGTTATGCATTATTTACGTGAAGAACTTTATCAAAATATAGATACCCCATTAGAGTTTGATATTTTTGCAACAGAAGGTGGTACTGCTGCCATGACATATATCTTTCAGTCTGCAAAAATAAATGGGCTGCTTAATGCTCATGACAAAATAGCAATGATTACGCCTATTTTTTCGCCATACCTAGAAATCCCAGAGTTACCAGAATACAATAATCCTATAGTTCATATTTATGCCGATGAAAAAGTACATTGGCAAGTTACTGATAAGGAGCTCGAGAAACTACTAGACCCCACAATCAAAATACTTTGCTTAGTAAACCCAAGTAACCCACCCTCAGTCAAAATCAGTGACTTGGTTCTAGAAAAAATAGCTTATATAATTGACAATCATAGATCTGATTTAATGATTATTACCGATGATGTTTATGCCACTTTCTCGGATGACTTTGAATCACTATTTTCAAAATGTGCTTACAATACTCTTTGTGTTTATTCATTTTCCAAGTACTTTGGAGCAACAGGCTGGCGCATAGGTACAATAGCCTTACACAAAGATAATATTTTTGATAAGTTAATTAGTAACTTGGATGATAAAAAGCTAGATGAGCTTGATAAACATTATAGTTCTCTTACAACAGACTCAAGAACATTAAAGTTTATTGATAGATTAGTTGCTGACAGTCGCTCAGTTGCACTAAATCATACTGCAGGTATTTCATTACCACAACAATTACAGATGGGATTATTCGCACTTTCTAGCTTGTTAGACAATCAAAATATTTACCGCAAAGAAGCAAAAGATCTCATACGTAGACGTTATAATATTCTATATAGCTCTATTTCACCTAAATTACAACAAAGTTTAGATGAGAATAATGTCGGCTACTATACCTTATTAGATCTAGAAGAACTTTCATATAAGATATATGATAAAGATTTCTCTCAATGGTTGATAAAAAATCATAGCGGCCCCGAGACGCTAAAAATTCTAGCTACTGAGACAGGAATTGTCTTACTTCCTGGCAAAGGTTTTGATGTCCTACATCCTTCTGCTAGGGTTTCCTTGGCAAATCTACGCGAATATGATTACAGGCAAATTGGTATTAGTATCAGACAACAGCTAGATAATTTATACTCACAATATAAAAAACAAACTAAAGATTAAAACGAAATAGACTTTTTTACTACTAATCACTAAAATATAGTTTTTAGTTATTTAGCTACCAAACCAATGTTAGATAAGATAGAGTCATTTTTTAATCTAAAAACATATAATACTTCGATAAGAAAAGAATTTTTAGCTGGACTAGCCTCCTTTTTAGCAATCTCTTATATAATTGTCGTTAACCCAAAAATCTTAGCAACAACAGGCATGCCTAGCAATGCCCTAGTTACTAGCACAATTCTAATATCTGCTTTTGGTAGCATAACGATGGGATTATTTACGCGCAATCCTTTTGTAATTGCTCCTGGAATGGGGATGAATATTTTTTTCGCCTACACCGCAGTCTCCGTATATCATCTACCATGGCAAACTGTTTTAGGCGCAACTTTCTGGTCAGGAATAATATTTAGCTTACTAGTAATCTTAAATATTCGTACTAAGATTATGCTTAGCCTCCCTAAATCAATCAAGCAATCTTTAGGTGCTGGTATTGGGCTTTTTATCGCCTATATTGGTTTTATGAATAGTGGTTTTATAACCTCTAATGAAGGTTTATTAACCCTTAATAGCTTAAATGTACATACATTACTATTTATAGTGTGTTTAATTATACTGATAATTTTATTTATCAAAAAAATTCCTGCGCCTATTATTATTGTTATTACTCTTGGATATATACTTTGCCTGCCTTTAGAATACTTTTCTCAACAAAAAATAGTATCCTTACCTACCCATATAGTAAGCCTGCCTGATTTTTCTCTTATCGGCCAAATTGACTTTATTAATGGTTTAAAATTTGCAATTTTGCCAACAATATTTACATTCTGTTTTTTAAGCCTTTTCGATGGTACAGGCACTATATCAAGCCTGTATGGTAGTATGGGGAAAGAACATAATCATCATGATAGAGAACTCAAAAAAACCTTTCTAGCTGATGCTACAAGTGCTACGATATCTGGGATATTAGGCTCAAGCCCATCAACTGTAGTTGTTGAATCTGGAGTAGGCATTGCTCAGGGCGCTCGTTCAGGTCTCACAGCGATCTTTGCTGGCTTAATGTTTCTACCTTTTTTATTTCTATCGCCCTTAATAAGTTCTATTCCTATAGAAGTAATTTCTCCGGCACTAGTATTAATAGGGATAATGATGATGCAGCAGGTAGCAAATGTCGATTGGAGTGACTTTGTTCAAGCTACACCTGCTTTTTTCACTATTATTATGATGACTTTAGCATCATCAATATCTACAGGTATTGCATCTGGAATTATAGTTTGGTTTTTGATTTCAATATTCTGCAATAAAAAAGAGCTAAACCTTACAGCAGCTATTATTACTATTTTTTGTGTTATTATGTTTCTTCATGCTGTTAATCTATTCTAAAAAAAATTCACTTTTGTTTTACTAAGAAATTTTTATTAAGCATAATAATACTGTTATAAGAACAAAGATTGATAACATGACTTTAAATAATAAATTAACGACAATGCTTTTGACTCTTTCTACAGTTTTAATTTCTTCTTGTGGCACGACAAGCCAAGAGGATATAAGCATTCTCGAACAGGCAAATAATGCTTACTCTCAAGAAAAAAAAGTTACATCCCAGGGCACAGAGTTTATCAGCAATGATACATACACCTTCAATAAACAAGAAAATGTGACAAGCTCAACGTCTGGTGGTGGAATAAGCTTTGGAATCTCCTAGCATTTTAGTCATTGCTATTAGTGAAAAATTCGCCATTATTGGTAAATAAACTATCTATATACTCAAATTATAAATCATTAATCTTTTTATATTTACAACCAAGTTATTATTTAGCATAATTAAAATTGGTAGAGTTTTCTACCAATATTTTTTAACTGTCTATAGGATAATTAACAATGACTATAAAGAAACTTTCAACACTAGTACTAACATCATTCGTATGTATAATGTTACTAGCGTCGTGCGGACCAAACAAAAAAGAACGCACCTTACAAGATCTTGAGCAACAGCAGCAACAGCTAAATCAACAAACAAAAGATGATCAACTGCAAGCTAACAATCTCACAACTGATGCTGCGAATCTTGATAAAGAATCTAAAGCAGATAGCTCTAAGTCTCAATATGAAAAAGACCAAGCGAATGTATTAAATGCAGAAGCTCAACAAAATCTTTCAAAAGCTGCTAGCCTAGATGCGCAGATTGAAAAAGCAAAATCTGATGCAACGGAGTAAAAAATAGCATAGATTAGATTATTCTAACCCCATTTTTCTTCATACTCTTTCTTATTCCAGCCAGTTCTAGCATAGTTACCATCTACTACCAACGGTCTTTTAAACAGTAATGCATCAGTAACTAAAAGCTTAAATGCCTCCTCCTCTGACAAACTATCAAATCTATCTTTAAGGCCCATTTCAGCAAAAAGCTTACCATTAGAATTAAACAGATCAATAGTTTCAAAATTGCCAATTTGCTTTATCTTTTGCATTTCTTGCCAAGTAGGCTTTTCTTGCCTGAGATTTACATATTCGACTTTTTTATCCTTTTCTTCAAAGAACTTAAGAGTATTTCTAACGCTTGTACAATTATTTATTCCAAATACTTTTATCATATTTTATATCCTCACTATTATTCAAAATATATAATATCTTGCTTATATGCTTCTAGAATAATATTAAGTTCCGTTTTTGTAAGCTTATGTGATAACTTTGGCAACTTATCAATTTCAAAAAAATCTACTTTTTTAACTTCAAAATTTGGATTATTTTCACCACCAATAATTTGTGCTAGAAACACCAAGCTATAAACATTATATATCTCACTTTGTGTATATTTATTTCTATCCATCAAAGCCAAAAATTTAACTACCTTGATATCATAACCTGTTTCTTCTTTGACTTCCTTGATACATGTTTCAACAGGTGAAAGATCAATATCACACCAACCACCTGGGATAGTCCATTCATTAGGTGTATCAGCATCTTCAGTCATCATAAGTTTATCATCTTTAAATATAACCACGCGCACTCCAGGTTGCGGTGTAGGATAATACATATCTCTATAGATATCATATGGCTGGACATCTGACTTGATATATTCATGTAGCATTTTTGAGCTTAACTCTAATAGCTCATGGTAATTATCTAAAGCATATGGGCATTTAGAATAGACTATTCCAGTATGAGATATAGCTTGAACTTTTTTTATAAACTCAAATATTTTATCTTTATGCATTAATTTATCTTTTCCAAGCAAATAAAATAAAATATACCACATATATATTTCAAGATTAATGATTAAACTTAGCCTCGATATAATTTATAAGAAAATATAATGTATAAGAAGCAGTTTAGGTTAAATATAATTGCAATCATAAAAAGTTCTCATACAAATACTTTTATAGTTAATCCGAGAGTATTTTGTTAAACACATAAGAGATAGCATCACAAAATTTTTCAAAACTATTATTCACTTTTCTAAATATTTTTTTAAAGTTAGCCCAAACCTTTTCAATAGGATTTAAATCTGGAGAATACGGAGGTAGATATAATATTTGTACATCAAATTTATTGGCTATTTCAATCAGCTTAGAGGATTTATGGAAACTAGCATTATCCATTACTATAGTAGTTTTAGGTTTTAATGATGGGCATAAGTGTTCCTCAAACCATTGATTAAAAATTTCAGTATTGGTATATCCACTGTACTCTAATGGAGCTATAATCTTTTTATCTGCATAATTATATCCAGCAACAATACTTCTTCTTTGTGTTTGATATGCTAAAACCTCACCATAACTAGGCTCACCAATTAGTGACCATCCTCTTAGGATAGAAAGCTTATTGTCACACCCCATCTCATCTATATAAAATAACAAGTTTTGAGCTATTTCTTTTAGTTTTTCTATATACTCCAACCTTTCATGTTCTTTTCTTTGCTTATATTTTGGAGTCTTTTTTTAAAACTAAAACCAAGTCTATTAAGACAATCATAAAATGTACTTCTTGGAATATCAGGGGCTAATGCTTCTTTTATATCTAATGCACTTGCATCTGGATGATCTATCAAATACTGTTCAATCAATGTTTTATCGGTAAAGCTAGCGACTCTGCCACAACCAACTCCTTGCTTTGAACTATAATCTCCGGTTCTTTTATAAAACTCTATCCATGAAACAACTGTACGCTTATCTATGTTAAAAAACTTACTCAGCTCGAACTCCGTCATACCTTCTTCATATTTATTAATTACGATGTCTCTAAAATATTGGCTATATGATGGCATTTTTATTAGACATTATAACATTTCTACAAATATCTTTTTCTACAAATATCTTTCGGATTAACTATAATACTTATAAAGTATTATATTTACTTGCGAGCATACGCATTACTAACAAGATAATTATATCACAAGAAAATTTTCATTTTTAAAAACAAAAGTCGTAATATATTAATTATAATGACTTTGAATTATCTCAAGAATCATGCCTAAAAGTAGGGATAATCCGTGTTTTTTATTATCAAGACCCAACTTAGCTCTTTCATTACCAGCATCACTAAATTTTTTAGCTTCGTATGCAAGCTGTTGGTATAACCATTCCAGCTCATCTTTTTGAATTGTACTTAATATACCAAAATCTGCCACCTCATTTGTGACAATTTTTTCAAGATTTTTATTGTCTATTGCATTATATATATCTTCAAAACTATAAGACTCAATATATCCATCAGAAATAGCTGAGTTGATTTGTCTAGATAAAAGCGTTAGGTATAATATTGGTATATTTTTCATATTATTTCTCATGAAGTGTTTGTTTACATACATATTGAGACAGATATGCTTTTTTCCAGATAAAATTAAAAAAAGTTAATAAAATTAGATAGTAAGTATTACCTCTCACTCTCAATACGATTAAATACATCTGCAAGGTTACCGCATTGATCATAAAAAACTGTATCCTTGGCGATTTTACTAACTGTTTTAAAATGTTCTCTACCGCACTTGATTTTTGCATGCTCACTTGAGTTTATAGAGTGAGTGGTTTTATCGGTTTTGGTCTCTGCTATGAAGTATAGTTTTTCAGAATTTTCATTATCTTTGATAAACAAAGCCCAGTCTGGATTATAGTTACCCAATGGTGTTGGTATCTTAAACCAGTTAGGTAGTTTAATATATTTATTTACACGATCATGTTTTTCGCATTCTTGAGCAAATTTTATCTCTGTTTGAGAGTCGTAAATCACATGATCAAAAGGATATTTGTCACCATCTACAGAATACATGTTACTATCAAGATAACCCTTGATTTCTTGGTTTAAGAATAACTCTTGGTCATATTTATCGCCAGTGCTATGGTAAGAAATACCATCAACTATAAACTTCTGTTTAACCTTATTAATATCGGCTTTGACTTCATCCATAAACTGCTGAGGATTATTCTGGAAATCTTTGAATTTATTAGATTTTGAAAGTATCTCTGCAATAGTCTGTCTTTTGAGTCCTGTACCATTTTGTAGATATGTCAGAATATCTGGTAATGGTTGATCACCAAAATTAACTATCAAATTATCTTTGGCAACCTCTGTAGCTTCTGTCCCTGCTTTTGATACATCTACTTTAGCTCTTAGTGTTTCAACTTTTCGTTTATGAATACTTATATTTGCTTTGATGCTTTCAACACAAGCATTTACTAGCTTATGATTATCAAAATTAACCCTATACTGTGTTTTATGGCAAATATTATCCCATAATCGTTTAAACTCTGGACTTAGTAGCACTTCTTTTTTAGGTTTGACCAGTACACTAGCTCTAGCATTTTTGATATCAAGATTTTTAGTTAGACTTTGTAATATTTGAGTAATCTCTTGCTTATGCTCTTGCATATCTTCCGGCACTTCTAGAGTATCATTTTTAAGAGCTATTTTTAGCTCATCAGTAATCTTACCTTTACTATCAATATAACCTTTCTCTTGGCAATGTTTAAATATCTCTTTAGATTTTTCACGCCCTAAATCTGCTAATTTATCTTCTTCACTTGTGACTTGGATTTTTGCAAAGTCAAAGTGTTGTAATAGCCCAAATTTAACATTACCCTCTTCTTCAATTTCTTTTTGAAGACTTTCGACAAAATTTTGATAATGCTCGTTTACCATTACGGTTAGCATATTGACTTTTTTATCAAAAATTCTCTTACCATCCTGTCCAACACAAAGTCTAAGCCCTCGCCCTATCTCTTGGCGTTTTTTCATTTCTGACTTAGTT
Source organism: Francisella tularensis subsp. tularensis (assembly GCF_000833475.1). Classification (NCBI taxonomy): domain Bacteria; kingdom Pseudomonadati; phylum Pseudomonadota; class Gammaproteobacteria; order Thiotrichales; family Francisellaceae; genus Francisella; species Francisella tularensis. The sequence goes on from NZ_CP010115.1 coordinate 21,296, forward strand.
TCATTTAGGGTACAAATTTGGAATACATTAGGGTTATCCCAACCTTCTTTTAAAGCCGAATGTGAAAATATAAATTTGATTGGTTCGGACTTACTAAGAAGTTTTTCTTTATTTCTCATAATAAGGTCATAAGTAGACTCATCTGCTTTGGTTGTTCCAGTAGTGTCTTTAAGACCATTTTTATCTGAAGAAAAATAACCTTCATGCACCTGAGATGCTTCTAAATCAGTATCTATCTTTTCAAAAAGTGTTTCATATTTTGGTAGTTTGATAGCTTTTGTATACTCTTCTTCAAACCATCTAGCATATCTACCTTTTTGATCTTCTGTATCATAGTCACGATAGTTAGCAACTCTATCAATAAAGAAAAGACTAAGAACCTTAACATCAATACCATTTTTAGCAAGTGTGTATCTATAGTTTTACGGATTTGACATTTTTTTATAAAATCATCATATGAGTTGAACTCATTACTATCATTTTTTTAATATATTCATTATAAGATTGATTATCTTGACTATTATCATCACCCAATCTAATGAACTTACCATTAGTAAATCTAATATATTCTTTACCTTTTTCTGTATAGACATCATCAATTATATAGCCTTGATATATGCTTCTACCTGTTAGATCTTCTAGATCTACACCCTTTTCTACTTTTTTGGATACTCTAGCGACATTATTCTTTTGCTAAATATCTACTAATATTTCTGCTGTGGTTTTAGTTTTGGTAGATTTGACTTTATCCAACTTAATATATGGGTGGTTAAAACTCTCCTCTTCGATAATAGAAAAAATTTCTATTTGCTTAACTAGTCCTTGCTGATAAGCATCTATTGGGTCTAATTTATAGATTAGGTTGTAAATATCTTTATGCGTAGCTGAGAATCTAAAAGTACAAAGTGGATTTAGCTGTGCTATAGCATCTTTAGCTTTATCAGTAGTATCAACACTTTGTGGTTCATCTATGATTACAAAATGATTTGTACCTTTTATCATATCTATAGGTCTGCCTTGTAGCCTGTCATTATGCTCAAAAATTTTGTTAGTGTTTTTATTGAAAGCATCTATATTCATAACCATAATCTGGATATTACTATTAGTGGCAAAATCTCTGATTTGTCCTAGCTTAGCACTGTCATAGACAAAGTAGTCATAAGGCTCATTTTCAAAATCTTTTTTGAAATGCTCTTTTGTGATTTCTAGAGTTTTCTTAACACCCTCACGGATAGCTACGCTTGGCACTACGATTATAAACTTAGTAAATCCATAATCTTTGTTTAACTGTAGTATACTTCTAAGGTAGACATAAGTTTTGCCATTACCTGTTTCCATTTCTATAGTGAAATTATTATTATGTAGATTGCTTGAGATATCTAATGAATTTTCTAGTTGCACTTTTTGCAAGTTTTCTAAAAGCTGATTACTAGTTATAGATAGCTTATTACCATAACCAGTAGTTTCACCATGTTTGTCATCTGTTGAGTATTGTCCAGATTCCTCTTTGATTGCTTCTACTGTAAAAAGCTCGTTTCTGCGAGTTTGTCCATCAAAAAGTTTGACTATACTGTCGATAGCTTTTAGTTGATGTGATTGCTTATTATCAAAGTCTAATTTTAGTTTTTTCATAGTATTACTACTCTCACAGTTATCATTAGCTTTCTCTGTTATGGATTCCGTGGTCAAGCCACGGAATGACAAGTTAGGTTCTGTCATATTGCTACTCACTCTTACTGTCATACCGCTACTTGATAGCGGTATCCACTTTTTAATATTATATATAGCATACTAATCGTCATCTTGCCTTGCAAGGTACTCCTCCATAGGAGGAGAATTACACCACCCCTTCACAGAAGGGGAATTTATTATATTTTATATATTTAGTCCAATACTAAAACCTAAAATTTCTTTATCCAAAAACTCTAGTATTTCATTAATATCATTTTCAATATTTAAATATTTAAATATTTAAATATTCTGGCTTATTAATTATCTTTTCATAATGAAATATTCTATTTCTAAAATTTCTAATATTATTGAGTTTTCTAGATAGATATGCTCTATTTATTTGTTTATTTTTTGGCAAATTATTAAATATTTTGATGAGATTATTTTTTCTCATTTGCTCTTCATATGTTTTTGAAAATAAGCTTGTCCAAAAACCAAAATTTAGCTCTGCAACAATTTTATCTTTTGTACATTCTTCTTGTTTTAATTTTAGAAAATTTTTAGCTTCTTCTATTTTAGATATTTCTTTGTATTTAAAAATATCTAATAAGTCTGTCCAACTTTCTCCATATCTTTCTGTAAAATAAAAATCTATAGCATTTCTTAAAGAAACTTCCAATATTGATAATGAAGAATAATACTTTTGAGACTCTAATATATTAAGTTTATAGCTTTCTAAACTAGAATATTTTGCTATTCTCTTTGCTGTTATAAATTTTTGTATATTTATTTGCTTCATAAATTATATTTGTATTTTGCAAATGTTATGCTTATAATAATAATTGAAATGCCGATGTAAGTCTATGTACTAGATACATAGTTATCGGCTACGAACCAAACTCTTTTAATTTATTTTCCAAATCCCCAATACTTTTTCTATTAACTTGAATTTGCATATTTAGATTAGCTTTATCTGAAAAGTTGATAGCTTTTTTATGTTCTTTTTTTAGTGAGTTATTTTGTTTTGTTAATTCTGTTATTTGTCTCAAGATTTCTTTTTTTTCTGCGATATCATCTAAACTAAAATAACCTAGCTTAGTAGCTATTTCTAATGCCACCATTTTATCTATAATATCTTGATACATAGCTTTTAGGCCATACTTTATAAGATTTTCGTATCGTATAGCATCGAAAAAGCTTGCATATACTTTTATAGATTCCGTGGTCAAGCCACGGAATGACAAATCGTTTTTATTTGTGAATTCTGAATCAAGTTCAGAATGACTGTTTTTTGTCATACCTATACTCTCGCATTCTGTCATACCGCTACTTGATAGTGGTATCCATTGCTTAATATCAAAATCTAGCCAACCACTATAATATTCTTCTAGTAGCACCATCTTTGACTTATCAGCTTGGTTAATTCTCTTAGTTTGAGTATGTAATAAACATATAGGTATTTGCTCATCATCTAGATAAAAAACTAGTAAATTTGCTGTTGGAATACTCTTATTTATAACACTAGCAATCTTTTTAAAATTTCTAACACTATTTAGCTGAACTGATATTATATTTATAGCACTATAGTTATATTCATCATCTAAGATAGCTGGTACTTGGATGTTTTGTTGAACTAGAGAGTATTCTAAAGTTATTAACTTTACATCATTTGCTAAATACTTTTTCTCAGCTGAAGTTAGCTTTGTGTTAGTTTCAAAACTATTTTTTGGTATACGCTTTGATATTCTACTAGTTGGGATATTTAAATTTTCTATGATGTTTTCTATAGTCATAATTGTTCTTATTTTTTATACAAATATCACATAAGACACGACTTCAAAATCTGTCATATAGTTAGCATTTGTATTAGCCACAACTGTTGGCGTCGTTGAAAACAAGCTATCTATACCTTTCTCTTCTGTCTTACCTATTATATGCTGAATAGCTTTTTCCATAAGGGTTTTATAGTGCTTCATATTGCTAGCTTTTTTAGTCTTTTGATTAAATTTAGCTATAGCACTTGTATCTAACCCAGTTTCATTTTTTTGTATATGTCGAATAATATTTAATGACTTTTTCGTATGTTTGTACTCTTGAACTATACTACCATCATCAGCAACATACACCAAGAAATACGGGTACATTGCATATTTATTATCAAGATTGTTTTTGCCAGATAAATCTTTGAGACAAAATATAGCCCCAGATTTTAACTCTAAGCGTTGTGCATCTAAAACACTAAATATCCCTTTAGGTAATACTTCTAAATTTGTATATTTAGATTTCATACCTGTCAAATCCATTTTGTAGTCATTTAATGTAATATCAGTAAGTGAGATACCTCCGCTAATTTCATCTAAATCTACTACTTTTTCTTGTAACTCTTTAAGCTGTTTTTTATGGTATTGTAGATCTTGCATTTCCTTTTTGATACTTGTACTAAGTACATTATCTTCACCTGTAGCAGTGACATCAACCATTGTCATACGACCCTTTACACGACTTTCTAGATTGATATATTCATCAAGATCCATATCTGCCCAAAAGTTTACTAGCTGTATTTGCTCATTTATCGAACCAATACGATCCACCCTACCGAATCTTTGTATTATTCTAACTGGATTCCAATGTATATCGTAGTTTACCAGATAGTCACAATCTTGTAAGTTTTGACCCTCTGATATACAGTCCGTAGCTATGAGTATATCTATCTCTCTAGTCTCATTAGGATCTAGCTTGTCTCTTGATTTTGATATAGGTGAGAAATTTGTCAATAGCTCGTTGAGATCATTAGGTTTGACACCAGACATAGTAGTTTTATTACGACCACTACCTGTTACCAAAGCAGTATGTACACCATACTTTTCTAAAACATCCTTATGAATATTTTCGTATATGTACATAGCTGTATCAGCAAAGGCTGTAAATATGATTATCTTCTTATTACTAGCATTTATTGGATTAGTGCTTTTTTGATCAACTACTAGTTTAAGTTCTTGTAGTTTTTTATCTCTTTTGGCATCAATATCAACAGCTTGAGTCGCTAATTCTTCGAGAATCTCTCTATCAGTCTCTAAAGCTTGGCGATATTTAATCAGATCCATATCTTGGATTAAAACTTTGGTTTTGCTACCAGTTACATATTCCTCTAGCTGTGGCGAATCAAAATCTAAACTCTCAAATGACTCTAGATCTAACTCCTCTAACTCATGTATTTTATCTAATTTAGACAATATATCTTCGGTCTTTTTAAGAATTTTATTTACGGTTAAATAAAATGAATTTATCGAGCTCTCCATCCTTTTGAGAATATTGACTCTCATAAGATTAATTAAGCTTCGTTCTCTATCTACCTGCTTGAAATTTACAGTGTCATATTTCTCCTCATACTTGAGCATTTTGCTAGGCTTGACATATAGCAATGGTGAATATATCGGTAGCTCAAGCATTGTGATGCTTTCATTTATCTCAGCAAGATTTGGAAACTTGTTATTGATATCAATTGCTGAATATATGTTTTTAGGCTCTAACCTTTTAGGAAAGCCTCCAATTGCACTATTGTTATAATATTTTTTAATATGCTCTCTAGATCTAGCTATCGTAAATGTATCTAAAAGATTAAAATAGTCAGCATTTAAATTATCTAATAAATCTTGTGTTGTTCTTGTAGCAACATCGAGTTTTAACCAGTCATTAAACCTTGCTTGAGCAGTCCTAAGAGTATTATCTATATTTTCTATACCATATTTTTGTAAAGCTGTTGGATTATCTTTTGTAATAATGGCTAGCTGATTACCTAAGTCACTAAGTTTATTGTTTACGGGTGTTGCTGATAACATTAAAACTTTAGTATTTACACCAGACTTGATGATTTGATTCATCAATTTAGAATATCTAGTTTCTTCTTTTTCTTTTTTTGTAGGTATATTTCTAAAATTATGCGACTCATCTAATACTACTAGATCATAGTTGCCCCAATTTAGCGTAGCGAGATCTATTTCACCAGATAAACCTTTCTCTCTACTCAAATCAGTATGGTTTAAAATATCATATCTGAAGTGATCGTCTACTAATAAATTCCTTTTATCATTAGCTTTAAAAACTATCCAGTTATCTCTAAGTTTTTTTGGACAAAGCACGAGCACTCTACTGTTTCTTAACTCATAATATTTGATGACTGCTAATGCCTCAAATGTCTTACCCAAACCAACACTGTCAGCAATAATACAGCCATTATATTTTTCTAATTTATCTATAGCTCCAAGTACACCATCTTTTTGAAAATCAAAAAGTTTATTCCAGACAATTGTTTCTTTTATGCCTGTAGATTTATTAATAATATTATCTTCGTCTAATGATTCTGCTATTTTATCAAAGACATTTAGAAGTGTTATTGCATATACATCTATCAGCTCTCTATCTTTAGATAATTCCTCTAAATAATTGATAAGTTCATTTTTAAAGTTTTTTGCTCCAGCTATATAATGCTTTATTTTCTGCAAACCATCTTTAAGGCTTCTTTGATCATCTACACTATCCTTGAGATCCCTTATAAGCCTTTAGCTTTTTAAACAAGCCGTTATTTATTACATAAAAATTATCTGGTAGTTGCTTATTTATATATGTAACAGTAGCTTTAGAAATAACTTTTTTAGCAAGGTTAGCTATATATTTTTGTTTAAGTTCATTTTTAAGCTCTAACTCCCTATCAGAACCTACTATATTGGCTAATATTTGAGTTTGACCATGATCGCTTACAATATTTATATCTAATGATTTAACACTTTCTAACTCTTCTTTGAGTAAATAAAAACCATAAATACTTAAACTTTTTACAAAAATTTCTAGTTTTGTATTTTTAGATAAATCTTCTTTTAAACTATCTAATAACTTAATGTTACTGAACATTTGTGATTATTTTTTGGAGCGTATATATCTAATATACAATACTGAATAATCAAGTAAAAGATAAAGCAATTATTTTGATTGAATTATGAGAAATATGCTAAAAGAAAACAGCTATTTGATTATCAATTTCAAAGGTTTTGATGTCACCTGATAGCTCAATATCACGAGCTAGAGATTCAAAGTCGATATAGTATCTTAGATACTCTGGAATTGATGAAATATCAGTAGTTTCTTCTGCATAATCTTCAACTGAGTCATATAAGCCTATGAAACGATCGTTTATCATTTCGATAGCTTCATCAATATTGTTTGTATATCTATAAGCTTCTATAAAAAGCTCGCCATGCTCTACTATGTTTTGAGCTACTTGAGAAATAGTTTCTAAACTTTCATACTCTGACAAACCCAGATTATCAAAATCTTCATAGTCATGTATTGCCCATTCTTCAGCATCTGGCATAGGTGAATCTGCTAAAATCTCTTGGATTTCTTCTTCTAAAGCAGAAACATCTTGGTTTGCGTCAATCCATTTACCGTATAAAAAACCATTGTTATAGCTTGCTAAACATGCGGTGTGAATTTTAGGCTCGTAGTTTGTTGTCATTTTTTGCTCCTTTTGCTTTCACTGTTACAACAACTTGAAGGACAGCCAATTACAAAACATAGGAAATCATGGTGGAACTCACAGGCAAAACCTTGATTTTATATGGTATTGGCAAACTGGTTTAGTGTATTACAGTGACAAAAGGTATTAGTCAAAAAATACAGACGAAGAGCTTATTTTAGTTATCGCATTAGCTAAAGCTATACAATCATTATCTAAGTATTGATGAATTGTGTTTTTAGAAGTTAAAAAGACTGATTTTAGTAGTGGTTATGTTAGTGCTATTGGAGTTGATATGAGTAGATTTTGTGGATTTGTTAGAGTATTGGAAGTGGCTATTGATAGTAGCTACTGTAGATATGGTTGAGCTTTTAAAGGGTTATTGCAAATAGTGTCGATGGTAGAAATAATAGATTGTTATAGGCTATTCTTACTCTTTGAAGTCGCGTTGAAATTAAATACATGAATTGTCTGTTGTTGTTTAAACTTTAAAATTATTAAAATATATAAAACCATTAATAGGATAACTGTGAATAATCACAAATGAATTGACAATTTAACTCTATATGATGATATGTTTTTAAGCAAAATGTATTAACAACATGGTAAAATTTAATAAATAAAAGGGATTAATTGAGAGAAAATGATAAATAAAAATGAAGGATATGGAAATGCTCTTGTAGAAGTGATTAAATCTGATTCTGTAATCGAGCTAAGTACAGATTATTTAGAACTTGGAGCAAGTATGTTAACAGATATTCCTTTAGTCAAAACGGTGATGGGAATATTTAAAGTCACTAGCACTATAAGAGATCAAATTTTATATGTCAAAATCACGCGTTTTTTAAGTCAACTCGCAGATATTCCAATTGAAGAAAGAAAAAATATGGTAGATGAGCTAAATTCATCTGATAAATTTGCTAATAAGCTAGGAGAAGCATTAATCGAAATAATAGATAAGCTAGAAAGCTCAAAAAAACCTGAACTAGTTGCTAAATGCTTTATTGCTTTTGCGAGTAAAAAAATTTCTTATGTAGAACTTCGTCATATGCTCTATGCCCTTGAAAGGATACCGTCATTTAACATAGATGTTTTGAAAAAATTTTCTACAGCCTCAAACTCTAACTTCGAACCATCAAGATCAATAGATGAGTCTACTTTACTTACATTTGTCAATGCTGGTTTAGGACAAAATAATGGCGGTTTTGATGGAGGTATTATTCTGCCAACTAAGCTCTGTAAACTATTTATATCTAGTGAAGTAATATCATAAATAACAAATTAAAATTAGAAGGGTATCCGCTTATATTCGAGGATGTACATCATTAGAGATTAAAAGAATTAACCTAATCTAAACTCAAACCATCTCCAAACTTCATCAGTCAGATTAAACAGTCGTTTTTGTCCATTAGTTAATATAGTCACTGACTTTATAGATTTTTTTCAACCAATTGAGCTTTAGCTTGATCTGGCATTAAATATCTAACTTTAGATATTTGATTAGCTTTTATCATTTTCAGATATTGAACTATTATCTGCTGATAGCGATATTTACTCTTTATTGTTCGCTCAGCTTCTATAGCTATTTTCTGATTATCCTGTGTAATGATAATTGCATCAGGTCTTTTAACATTTTTGCCACCAAACCATTCATCAGTTAACCATCTACCACTGATATATTTATGGTTTTGTTTGATTACTTGTAAGTGTATCTGCTGACAAAGAAACTTATGTAACAGTTGACTATGTTTAAGCTTGATTATCTCAAAACCTCTTCTATCAATATGATTAGATTCTGCCATACCTTGTGAAGTAATACCGATTATCTTATAAGTTTTATTTGGCTCCTCTACACTTGGTAAATTTATCTCTCTAGCAAAGCCTAGTTTTTCTAGCCTTTTGATAAATCCACCAATACCTTGAGATGAAGTAATACCAGTCACCTCTTTTAAGATTTGTCTGTTTGTATATATAGTTAATCCGAAAGATATTTGTAGAAAAAGATATTTGTAGAAATGTTATAATGTCTAATAAAAATGCCATCATATAGCCAATATTTTAGAGACATCGTAATTAATAAATATGAAGAAGGTATGACGGAGTTCGAGCTGAGTAAGTTTTTTAACATAGATAAGCGTACAGTTGTTTCATGGATAGAGTTTTATAAAAGAACCGGAGATTATAGTTCAAAGCAAGGAGTTGGTTGTGGCAGAGTCGCTAGCTTTACCGATAAAACATTGATTGAACAGTATTTGATAGATCATCCAGATGCAAGTGCATTAGATATAAAAGAAGCATTAGCCCCTGATATTCCAAGAAGTACATTTTATGATTGTCTTAATAGACTTGGTTTTAGTTTTAAAAAAAGACTCCAAAATATAAGCAAAGAAAAGAACATGAAAGGTTGGAGTATATAGAAAAACTAAAAGAAATAGCTCAAAACTTGTTATTTTATATAGATGAGATGGGGTGTGACAATAAGCTTTCTATCCTAAGAGGATGGTCACTAATTGGTGAGCCTAGTTATGGTGAGGTTTTAGCATATCAAACACAAAGAAGAAGTATTGTTGCTGGATATAATTATGCAGATAAAAAGATTATAGCTCCATTAGAGTACAGTGGATATACCAATACTGAAATTTTTAATCAATGGTTTGAGGAACACTTATGCCCATCATTAAAACCTAAAACTACTATAGTAATGGATAATGCTAGTTTCCATAAATCCTCTAAGCTGATTGAAATAGCCAATAAATTTGATGTACAAATATTATATCTACCTCCGTATTCTCCAGATTTAAATCCTATTGAAAAGGTTTGGGCTAACTTTAAAAAAATATTTAGAAAAGTGAATAATAGTTTTGAAAAATTTTGTGATGCTATCTCTTATGTGTTTAACAAAATACTCTCGGATTAACTATACTTCATCAGCTAAGAAGTCTAAAGCAAGCTTAACTCTTTTATTACCTTCTTCTATAAGATCTTTTCTACCTCTAGTCTCAATCATAAAGCTCCCATAATATCATCATTATTTTCTGAGATTGGTTTATTCTTATTTGAGTTATATGGCTCTGCTTGTATAAGGAGTTGGGTATTCAGTATCACTTGGGTATCTAAGCACATCTGTTTGTACTAGCTTAGCTTCTCCTTGCCCAATAAAGATCTTCAGCATATTTATCAAATACTTTTTTATGTAGAGCTAACCCATCTAACTCTTTCTCCTAGTAGTTTTATCTAGCATCTCTAGAGAATTGAGCATAATAGTTAGCGTCTGTATCTTTGATCTTTAAAGATGGGAACAGTAAGTTAGTTAGCTCTTTAAATTTACATGGACTACAGTCTTGTAATAAGTCAATTTGCGGTCTGTTATAATCTTTAAAGTTAATCCAGTAGAATCTTTTACCCATTTTTTCATATACTTTGTCAAGAAAACTCAACATTAATTCTTGACAGAATATTTAACTTAAGATAGCACCCTTTGGTCTTTACTTGTTGCGAATATTAGAAATTAAAAATTTCAAATATTGTCACGATGTCACGCTTTTGAGATGACAAAATTGTTGTCATCTACTTTTAGAAAAATATTCCTTATCGGTAATATTTAAGGATAAATATATAAAAAGTATATATAATAATACCGTACGGTAATTAATATTATCTTTTTTGAGGTTGCTACATAGATTCTTACCGATGAGGAATATAATATGCAAAAAAACATATTTAATACTAAAGACTTAGGTTTATTAATTAGGAAAGCTAGAAAAAAACAAGGGTTAACTCAAGCTGATCTTTCTGGTATTTCTGGGCTAGGAACTAGATTTATAGGCGAAGTCGAAAATGGTAAAAATACGGCTCATATCGGAAAGGTTATACAACTTGCTAGTAGTTTAGGCTTGGTAATTTCTGTTGGCTGTGATTAGATGGAGGACTGATAATGTCTAACCAACTAAATGTCCATTTGAAAGACATACATATTGGATATCTAAAAAAACAAGGTTCAAAACTAAGCTTTAACTATTCAAAAGAATATTTAGATTCAGAGAATGCTCAGCCTATATCCATAAGTATTCCTTTATCTGAAAACGAGTATAAGCATGATGTAGTTCACCCATTTTTTTCTGGATTACTGCCTGATGAGCCGGCTAGATCAAGATTAGCAAAATATTTACATATCTCTAATAAGAATACTTTTGAGCTTCTCAAAGCTATTGGTGGCGAGTGTGCTGGTGCTATATCAGTATATGATGGACAACCATCAGTTGATAATAACACAGAGAATGATTATCGTATTTTAAAAGATGACGAAGCTTATAGGCTTTTAAATGAACTTAAAGTTCGTCCTTTGCTTATTGGTGAAGATGATTTTAGAATCTCTGGCGCCGGTGCTCAAGATAAAATGATGATAGCTTTTGTAGATAATCAAGTTGCTATTCCTCTACACAATACTCCACTCATATTATTAAACCAGCAATTGATGAGCTAGATGATACTGTCTTTAATGAGTTTTTTTGTATGCGATTGGCTAGTGCTATGGGATTAAACACTTCAAAGCCAGATATTATTTGGCTGGAAAATAATCCTTTTTATGTAGTAGAGAGATATGATAGAGAAGTCACACCTGACGGAAAAATTATTAGACTTCATCAAGAAGATTTCTGTCAAGCTTTGGATATTGAACCAGATGTTAAATACCAAAATGAAGGTGGGCCTTCATTTATTGACTGTTTTGAATTGATAAATACTCTTATTAAATATGGTAAGATGTCTACGATTAATAAAGTAGCTCTGTTTGATGCTAGTATTTTCAATTTCTTAATCGGAAATGGCGATGCTCATGCAAAAAACTTTTCACTATTATATAGAAACTTAAAAATAGAGCTTGCTCCTTTATATGATATTTTATCAACTATAATTTATAGTCAACCATATCAAAAGGCTAAAATGTCAATGAATGTTGATAGTAAATATAAGTTTTGCCAAATACAAAAAAGACACTTTGTGGAATTAGGTAAATCTATTGGCTTCAAAGAGGGCTATTGCATAAAAAGAATAGAAAGCATAGCTAGTAAAATATTGCCAATAGCAAAACAGCTACAACAAGAATTAAACATTAACAATAAATATAAATCTGAAATTTATCAAAATATTATAGATCTTATAGAACAAACATCTAAACAACTAAGTTAATTCAATACAGTGGTATACAAAGAATTACATCTAGCTAAAAGCATTGTAAATAAAGGGTTTTATTTTATTGCTCGAATCCAGTTGCGTACCAGTAATTATTAATTCACATCACAAATCCACTTATCAATAGCTTGTATAATGAGCCTTTCTATTTAATGCCTCAAGTATTGCTGTCTTCTCAATTACATTTCTAACTCTATCTGATAAGCCAACATTTATCTGTGTTCCATCATCTAGGGTAAAACCATCTAATAAATCTAATGATGTCTCAAAATTAACCAAAGTCTTTGCCCATTCTAATAGCACTTGATGTGCTTGTGCATCTGTGATCTCTTTATTACCTGAATATAAATCTTTGAGTAACTCATTAAGTTTAGGCGACTGACTAGCTGACTCATGTAAACTTCTTAATGCTCCTTGACCTGCTACATTGATTGAGTTCTGTAAATCTTGTGATGATTGAAGTACTTCTTCAAATTTACTATAGAATTTATTCTCCGCAAAATCCATAGCTCCTACTGCAGTAGTAGTTCCATCTGTATTTGTAGCTGTAGAAGTCTTGCGTAATATACCCCCTGCAACACTCTTGTTTACAGTCTTCGCATTCAGATCAATACTATCTATACCAGCATCGGCAAGAGAAGTTAGCTCGCCATCATCTGTAACACCATCTTGGTCTTTATCTTGCCATACTTTTACTTCTTCAAAAGCTGTATCATTAGCATCAAACACACCATCATTATTACTATCCAAGTCTGATAATGCATCAAAACCATCTGTAGCTACAGTACCATCACTCTTAACTGTAGCATCTCCAAATAACTCCTGACCATTATCTATAGTTCCACTACCATCTATATCACGAACTAGCAAACCATCATCAGTACCTCGCTTAACTCCATCTGCATTACTGTCAAACAGCACAGAACCATCAGCCGACACTGTCTCTATTCCATCTCCATCTAAGTCTAATGTCAGAAGGTCGCGGCGGATTACTCGTAGGGTTTCTTGGTTGCCGGATTGGGAAGATTCAAACATTATTTCTTTAATAAAATCAGGAGTCCAATCATAAGCTACTCCACCTAGCCATTGTCCAACATCAGCTGCTGCTTTTACCCATGTATCACCTGTAAAAGCCCCAATGATATAATCACCAACACCATTCATTTCTATTTCATTTACTTTTTGAGTATAAATATTAGAAAAGTCCTCAAGACTTCCATCACTTTGTTGATAAGAATCATACATTGTTGTTGCAACATTTATAGCTACTGCTGTACCTAAATACATACCTGCTCCAGCTGCTATACCTCTTGCATCATCGCCTGAGCAATAGCTTCACCTTGAACTAAGCCCAAATCCATACCAAATACTATTGAGTCAAAACTTTTAGCTCCAGTCGAAAAAGCTTTCGCTGAGTTATATGCTTTTACAGGCTCATTTAGCATACCTATAAAAGCTGCTGTTGCCATTGTGAATTCATTATTCTTCGCAGCTAATGCCATAGATGCTGCTAATCCAGCAAAATCAAATCCATTTTGTAAATCCGTGCTTGTATCACTCATAATATAATTTCCTGTATTAAACTAACTTATTCAAAAAAACTAAAATTCCACCAAGAACAATTGATGCTACCAAAAACATTAAAAATAATATTGACACTAAACTAACTAGTAACGAACTATAAGTTATAACCTTAATAGGTTTACACTTATTTTCATCTTTGAAAAGTTCTGGCTTCAATATAAAGAGCCAACCATAAAGAAAAGTCATCCTAAAAGATTTTCTACCAAAATACCAAGCAAAATTAGAATATCTCGCCCAGCCTCTTCTTATTCCTAAAAGAAATATATTTGAAAATATATCTAAAAAATAATTTAATATCCCATATTTGAATATACTAACTAAAATAAAATTATTAGATACTTTTTCCTTAAAGGAAGACAGTAATTCTTTTTGTAAGTCATAGTCTTGTTTGCTATCTAAATAAGTATAGATTTTATCAAAATAAATATTATCAAACTTTTTAAGGTAAATATTATTGAATATATAAACTAATGTGAAATACCCCTGAAATAAAGCTACTACAGGAAATACATATAATATTTTCGTGTACTCTGTTGAATCAAAGCTAACTATCCCTTTTATAGGTAATACAATAAAAAGAAAAATAGATGCTAATGAAATAAATATAAAAGAAAACCTTACTACAAAAATTAAAAAAGTAATAATTATAATTAACATAACAGGAATAGATATGACAAAATGAAAAATCATCATAAACATTAAAATTGGCAAAGTACAAATAGAAAATATCATTAACATATCTGCAAAATATACTTTCTTTCTTTCATACTCAGTAGCATATTTTAAGAGATATTTATCTTTCCTAAGGAGCCAACTCCCCTCCCAATTCTTTGTCCAAAGCTTTTTATAATATTGATCTTCTGTTTTTTTCATTATGCAACTCTCCTAAACTCATTCACCCCATCAAAATTAAGTCCAATCTCACCACTCTCAGCATTATAGTCAAAACCAATGTTCTCTAATATTTGTGGATACTCAGTTTGAGCGAAGATATTTTCTTTGACTGTGTTTAATATAGAGTTATAGCCATTAGCTACACTTGTTAAGTTCATATCTCTAAGGACTGTATTGCCTACTGTATACTCATTCCAACCAGCTGTGAAATAACTATCTCCTAATACATTCTCCTGACCTCGAACTATGTTATAGCTTCTGCTTTTACTACCATGAGTGATGGTTAATGTATCTCCATCTATACTTGTTTGAATAAGCTTATTTGATGAGAATGTTTCTAATGTCTGAATCTTGTCTAATTGGCTTCTTGTAGAGTCGGATATATTAAATGTAAAGCTTGTACCATCTTCTAAGGTTATATTCTCAAGATTATTTGTATCTGAGAAATTTGATGTCTTTGTCCACTCTGTTAATAAGTCATCGGCTAAACCTAATTTAGCTGTATAACTTTCTGTATTCATCTTATCTAATAAATCAGCAAGATTTTGATTTTGTGTAGCTGCTTCTTGTAAATCTCTAACCTCACCAATACCAGCCATGTTCATCATGCCATTAAAGGCTGTTGTATCTAGATTATCTGTAAACTCTCTATAAATATTATTTTGATTAAAGTTTAAATTACCTATAGTCGAAGTTGTGCCATCTGCAGCTATACTTATTAGCTGAGAATTTAGATTAGAATAGGAGTCGGAGTAATAAATAAATGGTATTATAAAAAACATAAACTATAAGATACCAGTTTGAACAACTAATAATTCAAACATATATCATACAAAAAATAATTTCAATTTGTTCTTTAAATTAAACCTTAATTAATTTAATACAAAAATACTCAATCTTATATTATTGTTTTATATATGATAAAAACTAATTTTTTTCTAAAAATATATTTTTAGTATTTATCTAATTATCTATACTATAAAATAAAAACCATAGAATAAATTCTCATGAAATTTTATAAAAACCTAATATTTATCTCATTATTTATTTACGCTCTTAATGTTTTTGCTAAACCGATTATATATTATTGCCCATCTCCTGAAGATTTTATAAATCTGAATAATAAACTAATAGCTAAAACAAAATATCATCAATTTGAATACTCTTGGTTAGTCCAAGATATAACCCCATCTCAATTTCTAGAATATCCTCTAACTTTCAAAGGAGCGAATTTAGTTAACTGTAAAGATAGTTTATGTGATTTAGAATGTTATTATTATTCAAATATAGAGGGGCATCTGATCACTTCAACCATGCATTCAAATCAAAATGTTAGTATTTATAAATATCCTAACCATTACCTGCAAAATTTTAGTTGCCAATATACTGAGCATGTAGATTGCCCTTTTGTAGTAAATGTTTATAGGTAAGTTACTCTTATAAAACTATCTAATACACATAATCGATATCAAGTTTGAAAAATCAAAGCCTAACATTTCTTTAACTTCATCTTTTTTGAGTAGTGCTACTAAGCTAGCTTTGGTATTATCATGCTTGAAAATTTTTTCTAAAATTGCATTATTTTCTGCTAGTTCAATACGTAAGATACCCTCTTCTAAAGAAACCTTACAATCTTCTCTAAGATTTGGATGATGTACTAAGCCATACTCATACGCCTTTAGTTGATTTTCATTTAACGTCATAGTATTAATTCTCTTCTACTATCCAGTTTTGCATAGTATTTATAAGTTCTGCAAAGATATCAGCCATCAATAATAAATCAACTTCATGCCCAGAATTATCTTCTTTATTTAGATCTTTAATACCATCCAAAAACTTAATTGCTTTAAACTGTAATTTAGTATTTACAGTCATTGCTAGCTGCTCACGCCAGATTATGGCAATCTCAGTAATATAACCGCCACTATCAATAAATGATTTGATATTATCGTTTAACATTGAGCTACCTTGGCATGATATGTTTGCAATACTATCACCAATAGCACTAGTAAGCTTACATTTTTCAGCAATCTCAATATCAACGGGATAGGCATTATCTACAAGCCACTCTGTTAGAATATCTGTTTCTTCTTTGATAACAGGTTCAAACCTAGCTTCACATCTATGCAACAAATCCAAAATTTCTGTAATCTGCTTTTCTGAAATACTATCAATTACTAGATAGTTATTTGTTAGATCTAGGTAACCATAAGTTTTTCTAAACTTACTAAATGCTAATGGTAAAAGTTTCTGCTGCATATCCTCTTTTATTTGTGTCTTTTCTTTTTTGCTTACATATCTAGTTAGCTCAAGCTCTTCTATATATTCTTGTGCTTGTTGATTAATAACTTGAGCAGACAAGATTTTTTCTTCTGTAAGTAAACAAAATGCAGCTAGATGATTAAACTTAAAAAGACAATTTTCATCTTTTATAAACGGATTTATAAAACCTCTAGAAGACTTCTGAGAATTACTACAAGGTATAAATGCTAATTTATTCATAGAATCTTCAAATATATCTATATTAATATCTGTGATTTTGAATGCTGTAAGGTTTTTAAAGAACATGAGTAATTTCTAAATTTGATAAATTATGCCAAAATGATAAAGCATCTAGCCTAAAAGTAGAATACCTAATGTATAAAACTTAAGATTAAATCGAATTATTGTCCTGAGGATTTTGGCAAAAGCATTTCAATATTTGTGGCATAATGTATAATATGATGTCTTTAATTAATAACTAACTTGTTTGGGAATATATATGTCACAAATAGTTGTCTGCGCAATGTATAAATTTGTTACATTAGAAGATTTTGAAGCCATGCGTCAACCTCTTCTAGATACTATGATAAAAAACAATGTCAAAGGTACACTACTTTTAGCTAATGAAGGAATCAATGGTACTGTTGCAGGAACGCGTGAAAGTATAGATAACCTACTAGCTTACTTAAAAGCAGATCCACGTCTAGTAGATATTGATTATAAAGAGTCATATCATCAAGAAATGCCCTTTTACCGTTCAAAAGTAAAGCTTAAAAAAGAGATTGTTACTCTTGGTATTGATGAAATTGACCCTAATAAAATTTGTGGTAAATATGTTGAGCCAAAAGATTGGAATGACTTGATCTCTGATCCTGAAACTGTACTTATTGATACTCGTAATGAATATGAAATAGAAATTGGTACTTTTAAAAACGCTATTAACCCGCACACTGAAAATTTTCGCGAATTCCCTCAATATGTCGATGAGAATCTCGATCCTAAAAAACATAAAAAAGTAGCTATGTTTTGTACTGGTGGAATTAGATGTGAAAAATCCACAGCTCTGCTTAAAGCCAAAGGTTTTGATGAAGTTTATCATCTAAAAGGAGGTATTCTTAAGTATCTAGAAGAAGTACCAAAAGAAAAATCTATGTGGCAAGGTGAGTGCTTTGTATTTGATTCAAGAGTTGCGGTAAATCACGATCTTGAAAAAGGCAACTATGATCAATGTTTTGCTTGTCGCATGCCAATTACAGAAGATGATAAAAAACGTCCTGAATATGTCAAAGGAATAAGCTGTCATCATTGTTATGATAAAGTTACTGAAAAACAAAAAGCTCGTTTTGCTGAGCGTGAAAAGCAATCACAATTAGCTGCTGAAAAAGGTTTCTCTCATGTTGGTGATGAGGCAAAAAAACTTGCACAACTAAATAAACAAAAAAAGCAGCAAGCTAAAGAAGCAGCTCGTAAAAAAGCTCAACAATAGATATAAATCGTCAACCTAAAAATTAACTTTATCTTTGTGCTTGATACAGACATTTTTATACTGATTAAGAAATCACTGCTTTCGTTGAAATAACGATATATATTATAAATAGACTTTAGTTTATTGATTTTTAACCATTCAAATAGATACCACTATCTCTTATCACAATTTTGTTTTGCTTCAAAAGTGTCCCAATAGCGCGCTTAAATGCTGCTTTACTAATCCCAAATTCGCGGATAATATCTTCAGGATTAGATTTATCATTAAATGGTGCTGAACCATCATGAGCTATAAGATATTTCTCAATAAGTGCAGCATTTTTATCTAGATCTTTATGCACTAGCTGTAAAGATAAATCTATACGACCATCATCACGGATGTTTTTAATATATCCTTTGGTAGATTGTCCAAAACTCAATCTTCTAAACACTTCTGAAGAATATAATATACCCCAATAACTATTATTGATAATCGCTTTATAACCTATATTTGTTGAGTTAGCAATTATAAGATCTACTTCTTGATTAAGCTTTAGTTCATCACCAGCATAATCTTTTATAAACTTGTTAATTTTTGAAGATGCTGTAATTCTGCCATTTATTTTATCAAGGTAAAGATAGACAATATACGACTTGCCAACCTCAAAAGGACGATGTTGCTCTGCTAATGGTACAAAAAGATCTTTTTCTAAACCCCAATCAAGAAATGCTCCTATTTTGGTAAGGTTTTTTACTGACAAGTACGCTAGCTCTCCCACCGTTGGAACTTTCTTAGTAGTAGCTACAAGCTCAGATTTAGAGTTATGATACAAAAATACTTCAACATAATCCCCAATGTTAATAATATTATCAACTTCAACTACAGGCAATTTTGCTTCACCAAGCTCTAAAGCATCTAAAACTAAACAATTTATTCTTTTATCGAGAACTTCTAATTTGTGATATTTTCCAACTGAAATCAAAATAATTACCTTTGATATTTTTATGCAGGTAAATCATACCATATATTTGCTTAAACTAGCCAAACATATCCTTTAATGCTGAAATATTTTGTTTTGAATTTTGCTTACGGGTTTCTGCACATTCTTTTTCTGTGCCAACCCAGTATAGATCTGTCTCTGGTAACTCATCAATAAATCTACTTGGAACTGAAACTTGTTTTTCACCAAATTTTTTACGATGTTTTGTCATCGTGATGGTGAGATTCTCTCTAGCTCGAGTAATCGCGACATAGGCAAGGCGACGCTCATCTTCTATTGAATCATCCTCAATACTTTGTTGATGTGGTAATATCCCCTCTTCCATTCCCATGATATAGACTTTTTTAAATTCTAGACCTTTCGAGGCATGCATAGTTATAATCTGAACTTGATTGTCATTTTTATCTTCATTATCTCTATCTAAAATATCTATCAATAGCATTTTATTCAATACGGTTGCTAATGACTCAAGCCCATTATATGATTCATCCTCAAGTTGATTTACAATCCATTTCGTAACTTCAATAATATTTGCATACCTAAACTCAGCTTGCTTTTCAGAAGAACTAGAGTCTATTAACCATTGTCTATATGAAATATTATCAATAAAACTATTAATTATATTTTTTAACTCTTGTACTGAGATACTTGTGTTTATCTGCTGTTGAGTGTTGAGTATTAAATCCTTAAAAGATATTAGATTTCTCTTAGTAAAATCACGTAATTCAAAATTTTCTAAACTATACAATGTATGAAAAAAACTACAATGATGCTGGCTTGCATACTCTCCTAACTTGTGAACAGTCGCACTACCAACCTCTCGTTTAGGTGTATTTATCACGCGTAAAAAAGCTCTATCATCATCAGGATTAACAATTAACCTCAAATACGAAATAATATCTTTGATTTCGGCTTTAGAAAAAAATGAGCTGCCACCACTGATAGTATATGGAATTTTGTGCATTTGCATATATCTTTCAAGTAGATATGCTTGATAATTACTCCTAATTAGTACCGCATAATCAGAATTTTTTGATTTCGTCTTAACTCTATCAAAAAATATATCACTAGCTATAAATTGTGCCTCATCCTCATCATTTATCAAACTAATTACCTTAATCTGCTCACCATAGTCTTTATTAGACCAAAGTTTTTTGTCAAAAATATGGCTATTATTTTCTATAAGCTTATTAGCAACATTTAAAATTCTACCTGTAGAACGATAATTCTGCTCTAATTTGATAACCTTTAGATCAGCAAAATCTTCTTGTAAATGGCGTAAATTTTCTGGTCTTGAACCACGCCATGCGTATATAGATTGATCATCATCACCTACTACAGTAAATTTATTTTTTCCTAGAGTTAAATATTTTAAAAGCTGATATTGCGATTCATTAGTATCTTGATATTCATCTATCAATATATACCTAAACTTATCTGCCCAAAGTTTCTGGATATTAGAATGATTCCTAAACAACTGTATTGGTTGAAATATTAGATCATCAAAATCAAAAGAGTTATATGATTTTAGGTATTTTTGATATTCTTGGTAAATGAAAGCTGCCTGCTCTTCTAATTCATCTTTAGGCTTAACTTGATCAGGAGTAAGTAAAGCAGACTTCCAAAATGATATTTTTGCTTGGATAAAACTAGCATTCTGCTTAGGTAGCTGATATTCATCATAGGCAATATCATATATTAAAGCTAAAGAATCATGGCTATCAAATAGCGTAAAATTCTTCTTATATCCTAGCTCGTTAAAATGCTTTTTCAGAATTGATAAACCAAGCGAGTGAAAAGTAGATATCATCAAGCCTTTTGACTTTTCTTTATCAAGGCGCGATTTGACACGCTCTTGCATTTCTTTAGCTGCTTTATTAGTAAAAGTCACCGCTAAAATGCTTTTTGCAGGATATAAAAGCTGTTCAATAAGATAAGAAATTTTCTCTATAATTACACTAGTTTTACCACTACCTGCACCTGCTAATACAAGTAATGGTGTTGCTATATACTTGACAGCTTGTTGCTGCTGTTGATTAAGATTATCTAGCATTTAGTTATAATTTTGCCATCATCTAATTGATACTCTTGCTCAGAAGCTTCTTTATGAAACACAACTAGCATATAGCACTGGTTATCAACAAATACTTTATTAACAACATTAGCTAGAGGTTTACCTTCACTATCCTTTAAATCAAAATCATCAATATCCGACTCAGATTTAACTACTGCTAGTTCTTTTTTTAGTTTAGCTTTGTAATGCATCCTAGCTATAACTTCTTGCCCCATATAGCAACCTTTGGTATAGCAAACCACCTTATCAACATTATCTAAATCCAACTCAGCAGGAAGAAACTTCTCAAAATTAGCCGCATTTATGGTTGCAAGTTTATTAATGATATTCTCTTTTTGAACTTGCTCAAAAGTCATTTCAGAAGTTAAAGAACCTTTAGTCAAAATATCATGATTTAAAAAGCCAGTTTTTGTGAAAAACAAAGCATAATCATCATTAGGATTAAAAGAAACTTTGGAGAACATCCCGTACTTTTTCAACCACGCTAGTAGATTTTCAAAAACCTCTTGCTCAACTGACAAGAGTAGTTTCTCATTGGATATAAACTTAACAAAACACAGTGAAATAATTCGTCCTTTTAAGTTAGCAAAAGCTGTCAACAAAATATCATTATCAATTGATAATCCATTTAAATCTGCTGTAGTTAACCCTTGCAAAAATTTTTTGGTGTCTACACCACTTACTTCTAAAATTTTAAAATTAGTGTATTGAAAAGTCATAGCACAACCTTTATTGGTAAAGAATCTAACTAGTAGATTTTATAGTATTTGATTGTAGTTATCAAAGGATCTCAGTTATATAATAGTTTTTATTATATTTATAAATTTAGATAAAAAATCATGCTAAAAATCTTTAAATTTTTAATAAAACAATTATATTTGTACCGATTACTTTGATTTACAGCTATTGTTACAGCACCCCTTAGGGGCTTATTCGGATAAATCTAACCCAGACTAAACTAATGTTATAAGCTTTAAAGCTTGCCAAAAATTTCTAGATAAATAAACTATCAAAAAGAGCTATCAATTTATCTAAAATATTCAGCTGTAACACCTCAAGATAAATACAAACTTGATCGAATAATTAAGCAGTATGCTGATATTGATATCTTAAATTGAAACCAACAGTTTGCATATTGGATTAATCTATATAATATGTAAACTATACAGATAGTTCTTAAGCACTATCCAATTAAATCATTTTGTTGATTACTTAGAGTAGACAAAATTTTCATACTAATTATATTTAAGTTCCTAGACAAGTTGCTAAATAATAATTTGAAATAAATCAATATAAATATTAATATAAAAGTAAATTTAATATCAAGTGAACATAAGAGTAATGTCTAAGTTACCAATTATGATTGATATCCAGGAAGGTTTTAGCTCTAAAGGAGTTGATTATATTGTAGACAAATTTAATAAAAATTATAGCAAATTTGAATATGTTTGTTTTTGTACGTTTGAAAATAAGAAAAATTCACTTTTTGAGAGACAGTTAAAGTGGCAAGATTTTCAAAATCAGCGTGATAGAAAACTAATCAAAAAACTCAAAACTCCAAAAAATTGTTATTTTATAAATCATCATAATTATACAATCTATAATACTGATATGAAAAAACTAATTAACAAATTAACTCCACAACAAATTTATCTAGCAGGAATATTTTCTGATGTATGTGTATTAAAAGCAGCTATAGATATGTTTGATAATGGTGTTATAAGTTATATTATTGAAGATTTATGTACTTCACTTCATGGTCAGGATGCTCATAAAAATGCTTTTAAAAGTCTCAAACTAGCATTAGGAGAAGATAAAATAACCTCAATTAGTGATATAAAATTATGAATTATCTTTACGAGTGGTTGATTAGACCATACCATAATTATGACGCATATATGATTTATCTAGAAGCTATTGCAGCGTCAATAGGTATTGCTAGTGTTATATGTGCCTATAAGCGTAGTATTTTTGTATATATATTCGGTTTTATATCAGCATTAATATATGTCTATTTATTATATAGTTGGGAACTTTTTGGTGATATGATTTTAAACTGTTATTTTCTGTTGGCTAATATTCTAGGTTTTTTTGCATGGTTTAAGCATATTGAAAAAAACAGTAAAACTATTATAAAAATTAAAAAAGCCACAGTTAGTGAAAAAAATAAAGCTTTGATAATATTTATTTTGACTGTATCTGTCACTCCTTTTCTTTATGCGTATCAAAAAAATACAACTATTTTAAATTCACCAACTTATAGCTATGTCGATAGTTTTCTGACAGCAACTTGTTTTAGTGCTTTATATTTTCAAATTACTAGAAGTATTAATGCTTGGTATTTATGGATAACCGCCGATATCATATATATTCCTTTATTTGTCTATAAAGGAGTTGGAATTACTGCTATTCAATATTTGATATTCTTAACTCTTGTCTACTTTACACTAAGAAAATGGCAAATAACCTTAAAAAGACAGCAAAATACCAACGTTGATAACATTATAATGCTCAACGGATGAGAGAATAATAAGATGTCCAAGAACGCTTTAGTTATTATTGATGTGCAAAATTATTTTGTAAATGAGCATACCAAAACATTACCTCAAAAAATTAGAAAACTTATACAAACTAATGACTTTAACTATATTATTTTTAGCAAATATATAAATAACTTAAAAAGTAACCATTACAATATATTCAAATGGGAGGAATGCCAAAACTCTCCTGATATCGACATTCATCCGGAACTTTTAGAATTTACAAATAGTAAAAATGTTTTTGAAAAAAATACTTATTCGATATTTAAATCTACGATGCTAAATTTTTTAAAACAAAAAAATATTAATAAAATCTATCTAACTGGTATAGATATTGATGCCTGTGTTTTAGCTTCAGCATTTGATGGTTTTGACTTAGGTTATGATATTGAAATTTTGCAAGATTTTTGTCTAAGTCATTTTGGTGAAGAATTTAAACACTCTGCTCTTAAAATTATGCATAAGAACTTAATTTGCCAGTAAAATTTAATCTACTCTTTCAAAAAAATTTAGATTAAGTATTATAAGTTAGCACTCGTCCCACCTATGCCTCTCGGTTGATTATTTTGAAAACCTCCTTGAGGACCATTAATCATCATTTGTCTGTTAAGGGATCTATCTTCGTCACTAATCATTAGATTATTTCTGATATTTAGTAGGCGCTGGTGTAGCTAAATTAGCTAAATTCGGATTTTCATCGTCCTTATCTTTGTCTATATTTCTTGTATCATTCTTAGAGTTATTAAGCTGTTTAGCAGAATTATTATCACTAGGATTTTGCTTAAGATCTTTTTTAGTTACTCGAGGAGATTGTAAATTCTCTTCTGATATACCACCTAAATGTCTTTTAGTCATTTGAGATACTTGTTGTTTATTTCTTTGATTAATAATTTGACGATGAGATTGCATATTACGCATGGAATCACGCGGTATAGGTTGTTGCACTACATTTGCATCTCTTGGCACTGTATTACTCATATTTGTAACATTTGAAGTAACTTTAGTACTATCCGAACCATCATTAGGATTATCAAAGCTAAATGCTGGAGCAGCAAATATAAAACCTAATATAGATGTCAATATAAGCTTTTTCATCAAAATACCTCTTATTTATTATATATTATAAATTCTGTTTAATTATATTTTCTAACTCAATTGTATCTTTTGTAAATAATTTAATCCCTTCTGCTAATTTATGAGTGGCCATAGCATTTTCATTCATTAACCAAAGAAAATCTGCTTCGCTAATTTGTGGTGATTGAGTAACAACGTCATCATTTTTTGTTAATTTAACTTCTAAGTGTTCATCACGATTTTTAAGCTCCTCAAGCAAAACTGGAGATATAGTCAAAGCATCACAGCCAGCTAAAGCAATAACTTGCTCAACATTTCTAAAGCTAGCACCCATTACTATTGTCTTAAAACCATGACTTTTATATAATTTGTATATTGCTTTTACAGAGTTAACACCATCATCATCAGCAATCGCTGGAAAAGTTTTTAAATTATTTTGCTGCATTTGCCAATCTGTAATTCTACCTACAAATGGTGAAACTAGATATACACCTGCCTCAGCACATGCTTTAGCTTGGGCTTTATCAAAAATAAGCGTAAGATTACAATTAATACCTTCTTTTTGTAGTAACTTAGCAGCTTTGATACCTTCCCATGTTGCGGCAATTTTTATCAAAACTCTATCTTTTGGGATACCGTTAGACTCATATCTTGCAATAATCCTTTTAGCATAATCGATAGTTGCTGCACTATTGAAAGATACTCTAGCATCTACCTCGCTTGATACCTTACCCTCAATAACATCAAGTATTTTAATACCAAAGCTAACTAAAATCTCTATAGCTATTTCTTTGACAAGGTCATCACTATTAAGATCTGGATTATTAGCTTTTACTTTGCTGATAGTTTCTGCAACTAAATTAGAATATTTCTGTTCTTTAACAGCCTTAAGTATTAAACTCGGGTTTGTTGTAGCATCAACTGGTTTGTATTTTTTGATTAACTCAAAATCTCCAGTATCTGCCACTACCATTGTTACTTGCTTAAGCTGTTCTAATACTGATTTTTGCATGATTGTTTTATAATTTGTATACTCTTTATATAAAGTATACAACTTCAGATACATTAGTAAATAAACTAGCTATGTTTATATACTAAAAAATATAACTTATTCATGAGTAGTATTACTATATCCATTAATTAATTTAAGCTGGAAACTTATCCTTAAGCATCTCAAACATAGCTCTAACAGCCATCATTTCTCCACCTTTAGGTTTACCTGGCGTAGAGCTAATATTCCATGCCATCATATCAAAATGAATCCAGGTAGGTGCATCTTTTATACCAACAAAATGCTCCATAAATAATGCCGCCTTCACAGCTCCTGCAAATGGTGATAAATCACAGTGTGAAATATCTGCAAACTCAG
Organism: Francisella tularensis subsp. tularensis; assembly: GCF_000833475.1. Classification (NCBI taxonomy): domain Bacteria; kingdom Pseudomonadati; phylum Pseudomonadota; class Gammaproteobacteria; order Thiotrichales; family Francisellaceae; genus Francisella; species Francisella tularensis. Next base: position 47,931 of record NZ_CP010115.1, read on the forward strand.
TTTCTAGATTCTTTCTATAACAATCAGCTAATGGTAGACGCCAAACTTGATCTTGCGTCGCCTGAGCATACTTATATACTTGGCTAGCCACATCATCATTATTACAGAAAAATGCTGCAATCTCAAGTCCAACAGCGACTCTAGCTGCTCCTGTAAGTGTTGAGAAGTCGATTAAATATTGAGGTTTTTTTTGTGCCTCTTCATATAGTGGTTCAGCTAAAATCAAACGCCCTTCAGCATCTGTGTTAGTAACTTGTACATTAGTACCATTTTTCATCTTAATAATATCACTAGGTCGATATGATTTTGCATCTATAGCATTTTCAACAGTAGGAATTACCAAGCTTAATCTAATAGGCAATTTATGTTTCATAATCATATAGGCAAGACCGATAGCATTAGCACTACCACCCATATCTTTGTGCATTAGTTGCATTGCTGATGATGGTTTGACATCTAAACCACCTGTATCAAAAGCCACACCTTTACCGACTATTGATACCGTAGGGTGAGTTGTATCACCCCAATTTAATCGCACAAGTCTAGGAGCTCTATGACTACCTTTACCAACAGTATAGATACCCATATAACCTTGTTCGACAAGTTCTTCACCAACGATCTCCTCAAAATCAGCATTAAACTCTTTGGCTAGTTGTTGTATCACATTAGCAATATCAGCTGGCCCCATATCTTCGGCTGGGGTAGTAATCATATCTCTTACTAAATAATTAGCTTCTATAGTTGCTAATATATGCTGATATTGTTGTGGTAAATATAATTTTACTTTTGATTGTTGTGTTTTAGATTTGTATTTCTCAAACTTATAACTTCCTAAAGCAAAGCCTATATAATAAAGTGACAAGTCAGCGATATCAGTATATTCAATATGGTAATTTCCTTGTGCTAGCTGATTTGGTAAATTCGCAATGCCAAACATATCCTCAGATACAAGACAAATTACTTTTTGAATATTCCCTAAATTATTTGGAACAGTTATAATTTTTGTTTTTTCATCAAACTGCTTAATAAAGTTCTGTAAAAAACTATCTTGACTACTAAGCCAATTTGCAAAATTATCCTTATTAATCACAAAAATTGGCAAAGAATCATTTTGTTTATGTTGTGTAAAACACTCTAATTTGGTTGATATATACATCTTTATAGCTCCACGTCTTGACCTAATAGTAACCAATTATTAAAATCTTGCACTGTTTTAGCTGTTAAAATACCAGCTGTTTTGTATAAACTTAAAAATCCCATAATATAATCAAATTCAGTATTGTTAAGTTGAATAAGAAATTGATAATATTGGTTTAAAAGAATGAAATACTGAGTAATCGTTGTTGTACCTTGGTCGTAGCGTTCTTTATATTTCTCATAAGCAATCTTTGCTGCTGCAACAGATTTACGTAGCGATTCTATTTCTTTTTTCTTAAGTTGGACAAATCTAAAGGCATACATCGCATCATTCTGCGCTACCCTCCCAGTTTGAATCATAGTAAACTCAGATGATTGATAATCATAAGCTGCTTTTTTCAACTGAGCATAATCTGTAACGCCGGCAAAAATATTCCATGTTAAATTAATTCCAAAATAAAATGCATTTATCGTACCCTTAGATGGTAAAGAATTATCAAATACTGGGTTACCAAGTGAACTAACATCATTAAAACCCGGCGAATACTTAACTTCAAAGTTAACTTTAGGCATAAATGAGCTTGTCGCTGATTGATAATCATAATACTTACTTTCTTTAGTATGCATTGAACCTAAATATGATGGGCTGCTACGCATTGTTAGCTCTTCCCAACCTTCTTCTGTATTAAGTGATGGTTGTTTAATCTTAAAATCATTATTATATAAGAGTACATCATCATCATTATTAGTAAATTTACGTAATTCTGCACGGGCTACTTTTTCTTCTCTTTCTGCAGCTGCATAATCAGCCTCGGCTATATAATAGTTAGCCTTGACAGTTTCATAATCTGCAACGTCTGCAGTACCAGCTTTGAATTTACTTTCAAGCTCATTTAAGCTTTGTTTGTTTGATTTTAAGTTATATGAATTATACTGAACGTTTTTTATTGCTTTAGCAAGGTTAAAATATGCGTAACTCACATCATATAAAAATTGCTGATAATTTGTTCTATAATCCTGTTGGGCAAACTGTGCTGTTTCCTCAGCTGATTGTAAATCCTTATACGCACCATAATCATATAGTGGTTGGGTTAGAGTTACCAAACCTTGAATCGAATCAAAACGTCCACCAGCAATATCACCATCGGCTATTGTTCTTTTATCTAAAATATTTGTTGCTGTAATTGAACCACCGATATCTATACTTGGTAATAATCTACCTAGCTGTATCGCTGGGCTCATTTGCCTTGAGTTAAGCTGAAAGCCAATAAACTTATACTGTGGTGAATTATTTATTGATTGCTTTATCATACTAGTATAGTCAGCTACAGGATTAGCTATACTACTAGCACAATAAGCAAATATACCCAAGGATATTAATAAATATCTACGCACTACTTTCAAGCCACCACTACTCTTTTATATTATTTAAAATAAATTTTTCTACTTGAGATAAAGCTTGATCTATATTCGCAGAGTTATTACCACCACCTTGAGCCATATCAGCACGACCGCCGCCTTTACCATCAATATGACTACTTAGCTCTTTAGCAATATCTCCAGCCTTAATTAAAGTTGTTAAAGCATTACTAACTCCAATTACAAACTGTACCTTATCTGCATTAGTTGTAGTTAGAACTGCAATTACCTTAGTATTTTTTGATTTATAATCATCAATTTTATTACGTAATGTTTTGACATCAACGCCATCAACATTAGCGACAACAACTTTTATATCACCAATATTTGTCTCTTTGATATCATTACTAGAGCCTGATAACAATTCTTTTTTTAGTTTAGCTATTTGCTTTTCTTGATTTTTTATCTGTTCAAGCATTGACTTTATTTTATCTATCAAATTAGTATCATTTGCTTTGAGACTATCTTTAATCGCTATGATTTTATTTTCATTGGTAAAAGTATGTCTTATAGCTTTATCTGCTGTAACTGCTTCTATCCTTCTAACTCCTGAGGCAATACTCCCTTCAGAAGTTACCTTAAATAAACCTATATCTCCAGTATAGGCAACATGAGTACCACCACATAGTTCTATAGAAAAATCACCCATAGATATCACACGTACAATATCACCATACTTTTCACCAAATAAAGCCTCTGCTCCTAGTGACTTGGCTTTTTGTTGCGATGTTTCAATAGTTGTTACTGGATAATTAGCACGTATTTGCTGATTTACCAAAAGCTCTATTTGCTCTATTTCACTACGAGAAATAGCCTTGTCATGAGTAAAGTCAAATCTTAGCCTATTTTCATCAACAAGTGAACCTTTTTGTTCAGCATGACCACCTAAAACTAATTTTAAAGCTTTATGCAATAAATGTGTAGCACTATGATTAGCAGCTGTAGCAAGTCTAGGTTTATCACTTACTCGTGCAGTTAGCTCATCATTTAAATTTAAACGACCTTTTACTAACTTACCGATATGTAAAATCGCCTCACCAGACTTTTGGACATCCTCAACTACAAACTCAAAGCCGATGCCCTCAAGTATACCTTTGTCACCTACCTGTCCCCCTGACTCTGCATAGAAAGGAGTTTTATCCAAAACAACAACAGCTGATACTTGTTCAGAAGTACTAGCAACTAATTGACCATCTTGATAGATCTCCAAAACTTTTGCGTCTTCTATCAGTGTCGAATATCCTCTAAATTCTGATTTAACTTGCGAATTAATCAAACTATTATAATCAACATTAAATTTACCAGCTTCTTTTGATCTTTGCTTTTGGATCTGCATTTGTGCAAGAAATGCTTGTTCGTCAACTTTCAAGCCTTTTTCTCTTGCCATATCAGCAGTTAAATCAAAAGGGAAACCATAGGTATCATATAACTTAAAAGCTACTTCCCCAGATATTGTATTATCTTTTAGATTCTCTATTTCAGCATCAAATATTTTGATGCCATTTTCAATAGTCTTCAAGAAAAGTTCTTCTTCTTTTATAAGTGTTTTTTCAATCAACTCTCTTTTATCAATTAATTGCGAATAAGCTTCACCCATCTGGCTTACAAGCTCCGCGACTAATTTATAGAAAAATATCTCTTTCGCTCCAACTTTATTGCCATGTCGAATAGCTCTACGAATAATTCTTCTTAGAACATAGCCTCGCCCTTCATTAGCAGGTAAAACCCCATCAGCAATTAAAAAAGCACATGCGCGAATATGATCCGCAATAACCTTTAGTGACGGTGAGTTTATATCTTTTGCATGTGTTACTTGTTGAGCTTTTTTGATTAAAGCTTGGAACAAATCTATTTCATAGTTACTATGGACATTTTGTAACACTGCTGAGATTCTCTCTAGGCCCATTCCAGTGTCAACAGATGGTTTAGGGAGATCTGTAGTAGAACCATCAGCATGGCGATTATATTGCATAAATACAATATTCCAAATTTCGATATATCTATCACCATCTTGTTCCGGAGTACCAGGTAATCCTCCAGCAACATCTTCACCATGATCATAGAAGATCTCTGTACATGGACCACATGGACCAGTATCACCCATTGACCAAAAGTTATCACTTGAGTCAATACGGATGATTCTCTCTTTAGCTAAACCAATATGCTTATGCCAGACATCAAAAGCCTCATCATCACTGGCATATATAGTTACCCATAGCTTCTCTACAGGAAGTTTAATTTCCTTAGTCAAAAATTCCCAAGCAAAACTAATAGCCTCCTTCTTAAAATAATCACCAAAACTGAAATTACCTAACATTTCGAAAAATGTATGATGTCGAGCTGTATAGCCTACATTATCAAGGTCATTATGCTTACCACCAGCACGCAAACACTTTTGTACTGTCACCGCACGCGAAAAATCCTTTTTTTCAATTCCAAGAAAAACATCTTTAAACTGCACCATCCCAGCATTTGTAAATAATAAAGTATCATCACCAAATGGGATTAAAGATGAGCTAGGTTGATGTGAGTGATTTTTAGACTCAAAATAATTTATAAATTTATTACGTAACTCTTTAGTAGTAATCATGATTTACCTTTTAGTAGATAGTGCTACAGATTTATTAAATTCAAAACAGATAGCATTATAAACCATTTTGACAAACAAAATAAACTCTACCAATCGCATTTGAATATAATTAAGTATATAATCATAAATAAGTTATCATTTTATAGACTGTAAAAATGAAAAAAAAAATAATTATTAGCACAATTATTATTAGTATTATCATAGTAATATCAGGGATTGGATATTATTTTCATTACCAAACTATACAAGAAGAGTTAGCAGAACAAGCTCAAGAAGAAGCTGCCTTGCCAAAACCAACTGACTACTGTTTGATTACCTATCAGCAATCAACAGATAATGGCAAGACTTGGCAAAAAGTTAATGTTATTAATGGACAAAAACCTATGTTTAAAGCACAATGCTGGAAAAGGTACATCCAAATTTTAGATGGTTTTGCTGCAAGCACTGATACTGATGGTAAATGGTACAGTAAAACCGAAGATGGTAAAATTATTGCTCACCCAGCGATGTACTTTGCTGACAAACCATTTGAGATACAAGACAAAGCTCCAGTTGTGCAGCAAAGTACTCAAAATAACACTAACGCTCAACCACAAAACTAGTCAACCTCAGTTGTAATTTTGTCGTGATATCTTTTAAAGATTATATTATCAAGTTTTTTAGTATCCTCATGGTAATTAGACTTATCAAGATAATTCTCACACTCAACTAAATTTCCTTCATATAAAAATCTTAGGCTATTCTTACATTTCAAATCACGTGGATAAGTATTTTTTCTAATTTGATACCAAGATGATAAACGTGTTATATCATCAGATGAAACTATAAACAAATGTTTCTTAACTCGTGTAATCGCAACATAAAATAGTCGTCGTTCTTCTTCTATAATTTCATCATCAACTTTGGTATTTTTATCACCAAAAAAACCACCTTCTGTAGCATCATGAACTACAACATAATCCCACTCTAAACCTTTAGCTCGATGCATCGACATAATTTGAATTTGATTAGGATTACTTTGATTTTGCTGATTTGATCTAGTATAAAGCTGATATAAAAGTTCAATAAATTCAATCAAGGTATTTTTTTTACCTTTAGCAAAACTAACCATTCCTTCAATAATCTGTAGCTTAGATTTACTAGAATGAGTTTCTCCTGAAACCTTAGATATTTGCTTCTCTAAATCTAAACTTTGTAATATAAAATCAATCGCTTTATCTGCTTTTTTTATACGTACATTATTAAAAATATTACGCCAACTATTAGATATTGCTAAAATATTTTTTTGTTTAAATGCTTTATCAACCGTTTCCTTAAGAGCAGCAATACAATTTGCAGCTTGAGAAATATCACTAGCAATTTGTGAAGCTAGTTTTTGCTTAAGATCTTTTTTTAGATACAAAGAAGGATAATCTAACATTGCTTTGATAAACTCTACACGCTGCTCGAGAGTATGTTTATCAAAGCCATAACCTTTGTTAAATAACATCAAATATCCATAAATAGCCTTAAAAAGATTCTCACTAAAAATATTTTTGTCAGCAACAATACTATATGCTAAATCATGATACAAACAACTTAGTTCAAAAACTGTAGTTGAATTATATTTACGTACGAGTATGGCTATATCACTAGCATCAACGCCATTTTGTATTAACGCTTTTAATTTTAGTACTACTTTATCACTACTATCTAAAATACTTATATCGGTAGCTTTATTTAGTTTAGGGTAAGTTATACATAAATTGTTATGTCGTTTTTTATTATTGACAATAATATTATTTGCCATCAACGATATTAGGTCACCATAACGAAAAGTATACGAAAGTGTATACTGCTCAACTCCTTTAAAATCTTTTTTGAAACCTTCCAACATATAATAAGGTGTCGAGCCACGCCACTGATAAATAGTTTGATCTACATCACCAACTGCCATCACATAAGTAGTTCGTCCAACCAAACAACGTAGCAAGAACTGCTGAACTTGATTTATATCTTGATATTCATCAATAATTATATGTGAATACAAACTACTTACTTGAGTAACGCTATTCTTGTCTTTTTCAAAAAGCTTAGCTGGTAGATATATCATATCATCGTAAGTTATAGCTTTTTGATTTTTACATTCTTGGTTAAATTGGTTAAAGATTTTATCTAATAATTTTTTTTCTTTTGAGTTTAACTCTTTTAGTTTACTATTATCTAAAGATAAATCTGATTTTAACAATGAAATATAGTTCTTAAATGTTTCTATTCGTTCATTGTCAATATCTTTGGTTATATTAAACTCTTTTTGATAGGTTTTTAGCAACTTAGCAATAATCGCATCTACTTCATATTCCTTGAGAATTTTATCGGCCTTGACAAAACCCGCCTTAGCAAAAGCTTGAAGAAAACTATTACCTAAGGAGTGCATAGTACGCACATTTACTAGCTTAGCAATTTCAGGGTTGAGAACTTTTTTTAGACGTGTAGCAAAATCAAGCTGGGCTGATTTATTGTACATTAATACAAGGATTTTATTTGGTGCTACTTGATTGCTAACCAGATACCCAATTCGTGCTATCAAAGTTTGAGTTTTACCACTACCTGCTACCGCTGAAACCAAAGCATGCTTAGCAATATCATGGTTAATGATTTTTTGCTGTTCGGCTGTATATTGCATTGATTACTTATTGTCTTTGTGATTAATTATTTATCTTGCGATTGATCGTTAGCAAATAGCCTTGTTACAACATAACCAACTGTTAAAACTGCCTGCTTACAGATATTAATTATTATTTTCGCTAATGCTAGTAGAGTCATACCCATATATTTAAAATAATTAAAGAAACTTATATTTGCTTTTTTATCCTTGATAAATCTAAACTGTGCAAATATAAATAATATAAAACCAATCATCATTATATATGAAAATATTGTCCCCATTATTTGCTCATACCATTGGGCAAACCTATAAAAAAGCACTAAAACTATCGCAGTCAAAATAATCAAAAATAAAAATAGAAACAAACTCTTTTTCTTCATCTTTTACCTCTAAAGCCTTTTGTTTATATAATGATATCATCATTTAGATTAACTTATGTTATAATCTTAATCCAAATTTATAAAACTTTAATATTTAATTTCATGACAACAGATCAAAGACTAGAGATTGTTTTAGAAGCTCTTGATGACTTAAAAGGTATTAATATTCAAACTATAGATGTAGAACATCTCACAGATATGATGGATAAGATTGTAATATCTACAGCATCATCAACAACTCATGCAAAAGCTTTAGCAAAAAATTTAGAACAAGAATTAAAAAACAATGAAATTACTATACTTGGTATCGAAGGTGACAATAAATCTGATTGGGTTTTAGTTGATATCGGTGATATTGTTGTGCATATCATGCTTGAAGCAACTAGAGATCTATATGCGCTAGAAAAACTATGGGATATCAAACGCATAGATAACTAATTATGAAGCTTGAGCTTTCTCTAGAACAATGGCAACAGGTAAAAGATTTTGCCATAAGAAATCTTAATCTATCATCAATTTCGAAAGCTGATTGTGATCTTTCTGAATATATCCCCTATTATAATAAATGTCTAGAAAATAATTATCATGCTGATCTTGAATACATGGTAAAACATGGTTCAAAAAGGTTTATACCTAATGAGTTAGTCCCTGGTACCAATAGTGTCATTGTAGCTACGCTAAACTATCTTAATCGTCCAGTTAATGTCAAAACAGAAGTTAAAAGATTAAGAACAACTAGTAATATTGCAGATATTTCTATATATGCTCATGGTAGAGATTATCATAAAGTAATGAAAAAAACTTCAGCAACTAGGTGAATTTATTGATGAGTTAACAGGCGGACATAAATTTAGGGTTTTCACTGATAGCGCTCCTGTTTTAGAACGCCCGCTTGCTGAAAAAGCAGGACTAGGATGGCAAGGTAAAAGCTCAATGCTGATGAATAAGGCTCAAGGTTCATTTTTTTTATCGGAGTAATTTATAGTAATCTTGATTTGTCTAAACTACCGGACTCTCCTAAACATCAAGATTCTTGCGGCAAATGTCAAGCATGTATCAAACTTTGTCCTACAGGAGCAATCCAGCCTGGTAAAATGATTGATTCACGTAAATGTATCTCATACTTAACTATAGAGAATAAAGGTACTATTCCGCTTGAACTTAGAGATAAAATTGGCACACGCATTTATGGCTGTGATGATTGTCAACTAGTATGTCCATTTAACAATTACGCACCTATAACTACAGAAAAAGATTTTCAACAACGTGATTTTTTAGTAAATAAACCACTTCTTGAACTACTAGCATGGTCAGAAAAAGATTTTGATAAATATACCCAAGGCTCGGCTATAAGAAGGATAGGCTATGCTGCATGGATAAGAAATATCGCTATTGCAGTCGGTAATTCACCATTTAATCAAGATAATATCCAAGCTTTAGAACTAAAAAAACTTGAATTTTCTCATAATCAACTAGTTTTAGAGCATCTTGATTGGGCGATTAATAAACAAAAACTTCTAAGTTAGATAGATAAAAGATTGTGATTTATAAACCGTTTGTTAGAATTACTAAGAGAAAATATTCATTATCGAAATAATAGGAGAAACTAAATAATGAAATTAACTAAAACTCTATTTATAGCGCCACTAGTTGCTGGTGCTCTAATTACTTCTTGTTTCGCAGCAGCAGATAACCAAGATGATGTTAGTTATTCTGTTGGTTATACAATGGGACAAACATTGAAAAACCAAATGGATCAAAGCAATATTTCTACAGATAACCAAGAAATGGTTGATGGTCTAAAAGATGGTATCAATGGCAAAAAATCAAAACTAACTCCAGATCAAATGCAAAATGCAATGATTGAATTCCAAAAGCAAGAAATGGCTGCTCAAAAGAAATAAGTTAAAGGAGTAAATTTAGAATGACTAAGAAAAAACTTTTAAAAGCATTAGCTGTTGCTGCTATTGCAACAAGTTTAGTAGCTTGCTCAGATAGTTCTAGCAATGATAAAACTTCAACTACTGCTGTTAACTCCGGTTCTAGTGTAGCTACAACTACAGTAGCAGCTCCTGCAGATAACACTAACGTTACAGCTAACGCAAGCTATACTATTGGTTATGGTATGGGTTCAAGTATAGCAACTGATAAAAATATCAAAACTTTCAATTTAAATAATGATAAGGTTATGGCTGGATTTGAAGATGCTATAAATGCTAAAAAACCAGCTATTCCACTAGAAGATATCGCAAATAATATGAATACTCTACGCGATAAGATGCAACAGCAAATGAATCAAAAAGCTGTAACTAGCTTCTTAAGTGTTCAAGATGGTATCTATAACTCTGATCTAACACCTAAGTCTGATATAAAAAATCCTGATGTTGTTGTTTATGAATTCTTTGATTATCAATGTATGTACTGTTCTAAGCTTGCTCCTGAGATAGAAAAGATTATGAAGGATAATAGTGATGTACAAGTAGTTTTTGCAGAGTTCCCAATATTTGGTCAGAAATTACCTGCTTCTGAATATGCTGCAGAAGTTAGTACTGCTATTTACAAATTATATGGTGCTGATGCTTATGTTAAATATCACAACGGTATCTTTGCAACAGGTGAAGATGAAGGTAGCCTAAAGAACGCAACTGTTGATAATGTAGCTAAACAAGCTGGCGCAGATATGACTAAAGTCAACAAAGCTATCCAAGATGATAAGATTGCTGATCATCTTAAAGATATGCTAAAAATGGGCTTTGGTCAACTTGGAATCCAAGGCACGCCATTCCTAGTAATAGCTCCTGCTAAAAATGCTACAGTTGCTAATACTACTATAATTGGTGGTTATACTACTGCTGATGGTATCCAAGCAGCTATCAACAAAGCTAAGTCTACAGCTACAACAACTAGTACTAGCAATAATGGGCAAACTGATACTAAGCAGGCTCAAAACGATATCGCTACAGTGACAGCTGAAGCTCAAGCAACATCAGGCAGCACAGAGCAATTAGCTCAGCAAAGCCAAGATGATGATAGTGTTGAAGCTTAATTAGATTAATCTATAAAAGTTTAAAAATGCTTTCTGCTTAGTGTTTTTATCATTAATAACAATAAGCGGACATAATATAAGTATGACCTTATTTTTTGGTTGAAAATTATCTTTTTAGACAAGTACAAGTACAAGTACAAGTACTTATTAAAAATAACAAAGCAATGATAATATATCTATTATATTATAATGCTTTTAAAATGTTTGACTTAACCTGTTAAAGCTCTAATATTAAGTTATCTGTAAAATAAAATATTAAAATTAATTATCTTAAAATTATGATTGGAATTAGAAAAGGTAGTAAATACCTTATTTTCTTTGTGGTAATTTTCGTAGCATTACCACCATTTGCTATTGATGCCTACATCCCAGCTTTTGGTAATATTGCTGATTTCTTTAATGTTAATGTCAATAAAGTAGCTATTACTGTATCTACATACGTCGTTGGTTTTGGTATTGGCATGCTTTTTTGGGGAGCCTTATCGGATAGGTTTGAGCGTAAGAAAATCCTCACTATAGGTATGCTTATATATAGCTAGTAGCATCCTATGTTCACTAACACATAGTTTTGATACATTAATATTAATGCGGTTTTTGCAGGGATTGGGCGACTCTCCTGCTGGTGTAGCGGCAATGGCAGTACTCAAAGATTGTTACAGAGGTCAAAAACTAATGAAAATGATGGCTACAATGGTTATGGTGTTTATGCTAGCTCCAATAGTTGCACCAATTATTGGAAGTCTGATTATATATACAACTGGTAGTTGGCAGAATATATTCCACTTTTTGACTATCTACGGAGTTATACTACTAATTCTTACATTAATAATGCCAGAAACTCATCCATCATACAAACGCTCAAAAAATCTTGTAATAAGCTTTAAGACTTATCTAAATCATTTTATGAATATTCCTTTTATATTTGGAGGTTTGACTGGTGGCTTATGTTTTGGCGCCTTATTTAGCTTTATCACTGCTTCATCAAATTTAATTATTGGCTATTTTCATCTTGGTTATACACAATACTGTATATTATTTGGTTTAAATATTTGTGGAGTGGTTTTTGCTAGTAGTTATATTAGAAGGAAAGTAACTGCACATAATCAAAGAAAATTAATTCTCAACGGCTATTATTTTGCGATCATCATTACAATAATAAATATCTTAAGCTCTTATATTTTTGATAATATCTATATCTTTATATTTCTAAATGCTTTATTAACGATTGGGCTAGCATTTGTAAATATAACCACAACATCAAAAGTCATAGATTTATTAAAAGAGGGATTTGCAGCTGGTAATGCTGTAATAAGGCTAGTTAAATTTACAGTTGCTGGGATTGCTGATTTCTTTCTCAGTTTCCTATCAATATCAAAATTAATGATAGGTATACCGGCACAACAATTAGGCTTTATAGTAGCTTCGCTATGTCTATTTTTACTAATTAAACATAGACTTTTTCCAAATCAGTATCATTAAAATATTTTCTTATGACTATGACAGTAAGGTAAAGTACCTTTTTTCATATAATAGTCAAGATGATAATCCTCAGCTACATAATATGGTTTCATTGCTCTAATCTCTGTAGCAACTTTATAGCCCTTTTGAGCTAATATATGTTTTAGATCTTCTGCGATTTGTTTTTGCTTATCATCATAGTAAAAAATAGCAGATTTATATTGCTCACCGATATCAGGACCTTGGCCATCAACTTGCTCAAAATCATGAATTTCAAAGAAATACTTAAGAACTTGTTGTAATGAAACTTTACTAGTATCAAATATAACTCTAACAACTTCTAAATAACCTGTATCACCTTGACAAACTTTTTTGTAATCAGGATATGGCTGATCACCTCCGCAGTAGCCTGACTCAGCAAATAGCACTCCTGGAAGCTTTTTCATATAATATTCAACGCCCCAAAAACACCCCGCTGCAACAATAATCTCTTCAGTAGTACCAAAATCCTCTATTGGGATAAAATCTACACAAGCAGAGTTGACACAATAGCGAGTATTTAGTTTTGTATAGCCTTCGCCATGAAATATATGTCCAAGATGACCATCACAATTATTACATAAAATCTCAGTTCTTCTACCATCAGCATCAGGAAGTTGCTTTACATTATTATCAATATGAATATCATAACTTGGCCAACCACAAGCTGAGATAAACTTACTATCAGCTCTAAATAGTGGTGTACCGCAATTACGACAAATATAAACGCCTTTTTGATCTAAATCATTATATCTACCAGTAAAAGGTTTTTCTGTAGCTTTATTAATGATAATATCGTACTCATGTGGGGTTAAGCTCTTAGTTTTTAGCATCTACTTACCTTATTAATTTGTTAAATAATTGTTAATAATTATGATGTAAACTTTAGAAAAAGTATATTCTAATCTACAATATCTAGTCTAAATTGAAAGGTATTTTTTAGCAGACTTAAGGAGTTAAAATGAGCCAATTCAAAATCACAAATTTGATATCTCTTGTATTATTTATTATAGTAATCTTAACTATTGGATATTTTGTTGGGATGGTAACATCAATAAATATTCCAAGCTGGTTTATCTACCTAGAAAGTCCATTCTTTGCCCCTCCTAATTGGGTGTTTGCACCAGTCTGGACAATCTTATACATTATGATTGCGATATCTGGGTGGCTAATATTTCAACAACATCAACTCAAACAAAAAGCTTTTATAGTCTACGTGATACAACTAGGACTTAATTTCTTATGGAGCTTTATATTTTTCTGTTGGCATAATATTGATTTAGCACTATTAGAAATGTCAATACTGTGGGTATTTGTTGCTTGGAATATCATAATATTTAGACAAATAAACAATCTAGCTGGATATTTGCTTGTACCTTATTTATTATGGATAAGCTTTGCATGGATACTTAATTTCAGTTACGCAGTACTTAATTGACAATATCTTTATCAGCTACTGCTAAATGTAAATAATGTAGATGTTTATCATACTGATTAATAATATCTGCTATTACCTGTTCCTTTGAATAACCGATAATATCATAATATTGGCCACCGTGACCTAATAAAACTTCTACCCTATTATAAGTATCATTATCTGCTTTTGTTTGATACGATCTAAGCATAACACTATATACAAAATCATCACCTGATTGGATTCTGATAATTAATTGTACATGTTCATCATCTTTAGTAATTTCTGTATTTATAGCATTTTTTTGCATTTCAGTAGCGACCTCTAGCACTGCTGGAGTTACTACCTGTTGTAGAAACTCAATAGCTTGTGTTTTTTGTAGGTTTAGCAGCTATAGCTGCTAGGCGCTTCTGCCAAGATGTATCTGCTTTGACATACTGAACAACTGTAGAATGTGTTTGGATACTTTTGATCCTTAGATAATCTAACCTTAGTGATTTTATTAATGAAATAGCCATTAAAAATAAAATAAATAAAAGAGGAAAAGCGCTGATAATAGTCGCTGATTGCAGTGCCTGTAAGCCCCCTGCTAATATTAGTGAAATAGCTAAAAGACCACCTAATACTGACCATGCTATCCGCTGAACAGTTATTGATGTTTGTGCATTACCAGTGGCTAAAATATCAATTACTAAGGCGCCACTATCAGCAGATGTCACGAAAAATGTCACAACTAAACAAACTGCTAAAATTGATAATATTGTTGCAAATGGAAAATGCTGCAAAAATTCAAATAATGCTACTGGTATATTGTTATTGGCAGCATTTATTAAATCTTGCGCCTTGCCAGTCATAACAATCTCAATAGCTGAATTACCAAATACAGTCATCCATAGAAATGTAAACCCTACCGGAATAAATAAAACACCTATTATAAATTGGCGGATTGTCCTACCTTTAGAAACTTTAGCTATAAACATCCCTACAAATGGTGACCAAGCTATCCACCAGCCCCAATAAAATAAAGTCCACTTTTTTAACCATTGTTGATTATCTTGATTGTACGCGTATAGATTGAAAGTCTGATTAACAATGGTACTTAGGTAATAGCCTATATTTTGGATATAATCACGTATCAGTCCGTCAGTATTCCTTAGAAATAATATAAAAGCTAATAGCAAAATAGCTAATACAACATTTAAATTACTCAATGCTTTAATACCTTTATCAAGTCCTAAAGCTACCGATATAGTCGCAAGCGCGACAATTATGATAATATATAAAACCTGCATATTTTGGGTATCGGCAATACCAGTTAGAAAGCTTATCCCTGAGCTTACTTGCATCGCACCAAAACCTAATGAAGTCGCAACCCCAAACAAGGTACCTAATATTGCAAAAATATCAATAGCATGACCAATTACCCCATAGATTTTATCACCTAAAATTGGGTATAGTACCGAACGTGGTAGTAGTGGTAAATCATGTCTATATGCAAAATAAGCTAAAGATAAGCCAACTACAGCATATACAGACCAAGCCTGTATTCCCCAATAAAAAAAAGTTGTATTCATTGCTTGTTTTACCATTTCTAGACTATCTGGCGAAAGATTAGGAGGACTTAGGAAATGATTTAGTGGTTCAGCAACACCATAAAACATCAAACCAATTCCCATACCTGCGGCAAATAACATCGCAAACCATGAGAGGTTTGTATACTCTGGTAGCTCATGATCCTGACCTAACTTAATATCGCCAAAACGGCTAAACATCAAAATCAGACATATACAAACAAATATACACATAGCTAAAATATATGCCCAACCGAACTTTTCCAGAATTAAATTTTGGATAATATCAATATTATTAGCGAAAGCTACAGGGACTAAGACTCCCAACAATGACAATATAGCTGCTATAACAATAGCAGGATAAAATACCGGAGCATAAGCTCCTTTTTTTCTTTGCATAAAATTACTCTAAAAATTTCTTAGTATATATATTTACCTTAACATTTCTGACAAACTATAGCAAAAATACACAGTAAAGCTATTTAAACACCTCGCCAAAAAACATACAATAACTAACAAAATTCTTAGCTAATTAATTTAATGAAAAATCTTAGCCAAAAACTCTATAAAGAAATAAAAAAACTGCATAGTTCTCAAGGTCGAAAAAAGTCACAGTACTACGTCATTGAAGGACTTAGATGCTCTCAAGAAGCACTCAAAAGATTACCACAACAACAAATAATCGCGATCTTGGTAACTGAGAAAGCAGATAATCCAAACTACCCGCTAAATAAAAAGTATATTATTACTGAGAAAGATTTCGAAGCACTATCACAAACACAAAATCCACAAGGAGTTTTAATCTTAGCTGAAAAACCTAAGCTTGAACAACTTAGCTTTGATGATGACTTTATCCTAGTATTTGATAGAATCCAAGATCCTGGTAATATTGGCACAATTCTACGTACGGCTATAGCTGTAGGATTAAAAGAAGTAATCTTAATCAATGGTACTGTTGATCCATTTAACCCCAAAGCGATAAGGGCTGGTATGGGCGCACAGTTTAGTCTCAAATTTGGCTATATTACAAATCTTGCCAAGCTAAAAAATATCGCTAAATTACAGCAGCGCAAAATATGGTTAACTACACCACATCAAGGGGTATCATGCTATGCTAAAGAGTTTAAACTTGCTAATAGTATTTTAGTTTTTGGTGAAGAAGCTAATGGTATCGAAGATTTTTCTGTAGGTCAAAAAACTATGATACCTACACTTAGTGATATAGAGTCGCTAAATGTAGCTCAAGCTGCAACGATATATTTATTTGAGGGTTTACGCCAACGACTTCGATAAGATAACTTTTTAAAAAAATCAAAACATGGCTATATAAATTACTCTATCTATATGTATAATAATCAATAATTATCATTTAAAAAAATATTTAAAATGCTTAAGAAAATACTAATAACTCCTTTAATTATACTATCATTTCTACAGTTTAGCTTTGGATGTACTTGGTTTAGCTTTGAAAATGATAAGGGACATTATTTTATTGGCAGAACTATGGAATGGCCTGGCGATTTAAATACTAAAATCACCTTAGTACCAAGAGGATATAAGTTTGGAAACTTTACAACTCACTATGGCTTTGTAGGTATGAGTCATAATGGTAATTTTAGTGATGGTATGAATGAATATAGTCTAGCAGTAAGCGCTCTTTGGCTTAGTGGTAGTAAATATCCTGATAAAAAAGATGCTGACTATAATATTACTATGCTATTGCCATATGTTTTAGGTAATACCACAACAGTTACGCAAGCTGTAGAATTCATCAAGAAACACAAGTTCTACACTTCTGTATTACCAGAGATCTCAGATAAAGTTGAAATTACAGTACATTTTGCGATTAGTGATGCTCAGGGTAATTCTGTAGTAGTTGAGTTTATAAATGGTAAAACCAAAATTTATGATAATAAAATTAAAGTTCTTACCAATGATCCTGCTTATGACGAACAGCTTAAATTACTCAAAAAATATCAAGATCGTGAAATTAAAGAAGATAAATTTATCGCTTTTGATTATTCACCTCAAGGTCGCTTTGCAAAAATGGTAGCTTTTAATACTACTAAAGCAAATACACCAGATGATTTAACAGCTGTAAATCATGCTTGGTCAATGATCAATACTGTAGATATACCACAGGGTTCTCTATATTGGCGATGGGTAAGCTCTAAGCCACAGTTTACCTCATACTCTGTAGTTGATGACCTTAGCAATCGTATTTACTATTTCCGTACTTGGGATAATTATGATATCCGTAAAGTTGATCTTAGTAAGATAGATTTTGCCAAAGCCAAATATCAAGCAGATACAATCTTTGGACAAGCCGACTATCAAGAGTTTAAATTCAAATAGTTTTCTATATCAATTTGTCAAATAGTACATTTCTCTACTTTTTGTATATAGTTTTAGTTATATAAAATTTGTCTATTTTGCTAAGTTACAAATCATCGTACAATTGATGTTTTTTATAATAAGTATTAAGATTGTAATATCAGCAAAGCCAAAGGATAATCAATATGAGCAAATGTAAAACACACCAAAACCACGAATATAAACACCAAGATGATTGTGGTCATACCAAAATAAAACATGGCGATCACTACGACTACCTACATGATGGTCACCTTCATCATGAGCACAATGGTCACTATGATGAACATACCCTAGAAGTAACAGAAAAGAACCCAGATGGCTGTCATCCAATCAAAGAAGATTGCTCTAGTCATGTCCATGGACCTAACTGCGGTCATGAAGCAGTACCACATGGTGATCACATAGACTATATTGTTGATGGTAGATTACACCACCCTCATGGTGATCATTGTGATGATCACGGACCGGTAGAAGTAATTAAAAATGATAAAAAATAATAGGTTCTGTGCACAAAAAACTTAAATTATATTGAAAATAGCTAAACCGCTGTTATTTAAGATTTGAAAAGCAATAAATATCAATGGTTTAGCAAATGAATTATCATATAAAAGAAGTATTCTGGTCAATTATTTTATCATTCTTAAAATCACAAAAAGGTATACATACCAATGATGAAGCCAAATTAAGATTGTTTATTGAAGCTGTATTTTATGTGTTACGTACAGGCTGTCAATGGAGAATGTTACCATTTTATTATGGTAAATATAGATCAATACATAAGCGTTTTAAAGATTGATGTGATAAAGATATATTTTCTAGATTATTTAAATCAGTACAAAACCCTGATTTACAAGAAGTCATGCTTGATTCAACAATAGCAAGAGCACATGCTTGTGCTACGGGATATGATAAAGATGATAACCAAGCAATTGGTAGATCAGTTGGTGGGATAACCACTAAAATCCATGCTATGACTGATGCTTTAGGTAATCCAATAGAAATATTGTTGTCAGAGGATAAAACTCATGATAGTAAAGTAGCTATAGATTTACTAAAAAATGTATATAATACAAAAGTTATCGCTGATAGAGCATATCATTCTAATGAAATCAGGCAGCATATTCAAGGTATATCCTCTGAAGCTGTTATCCCTTGTAAATCAAATACTCTAAACCATATACCTTTTGATAGTCATGTATATAAAGAAAGACATTTGATAGAGAATTTCTTTTCTAAAATTAAGCATTTTAGAAGAGTATTCTCTAGATTTGATAAAACCATTTCAGCATATATAGGAATGATTAAATTAGCTTGTACTTTTATTTGGTTACGATGAATATTTATTTTTGTGCACAGAACCTAAGTTTCAGTTGCTGAATTATTTGGTAAACTACTGTTAGAGCCAAAACAAACCTAGTGTTTGCAAGGCTTTGAGAGTTTTTTAAAATGGTATTTTTTCGCAAATACCCTAATTGTAAAAAAACGTAGACATTTTGCGAAAAAATATCTAAAATTATAAATGTACCAAATAATTAATGCTCTGTAATCATTTAAAAGTATTTTGAACGGACCTCTGTTTGACACGTCTGAATAACTAAAAAACAAAAATTTGCCACCTAAGTGGCTTTTTTTGTTTGGCAATTAATATATCTTGTTCGCTTCTTAGCTCGATTACATCAAGATGGCTGAGAAATTTAATATGGAGATTTCTAAGTATTTGCGAGATTTCCGCCTTCAGTGGCAATTAGAGATTTTACTATCAACGATCATTACAAAAGTTGTAATATTCACATTGTTCCGATGCAGATGAATCTGGCTTATTACCACTATCTAAAGTACTAAGAATATCGCTGATAGTTTTTATAAGTTTGTTGATTAACTCATCAGTTATTTTTATCTCATATGATTTTTTATCAGAGGTTAGAAATGTAGTCTTATATGGTTTAGCAAAATATTCCTGTACTAGCAAAGCATAAGCTGCAATTTGTAGTTTATGCCCTAAGCTATTTGGATTAGGATTTGTCTTATACTCAACCACATATACATTAGTATCAGTTTCTATAACCCAGTCAACTATACCATGTAGTTTATATTTCTGACTTTTTATACTTAGATTAAAATGCCTGATCGCATTATTTAAACCATATCTGCTAAAGCTGCGTCTTTTCTCAAGTTGCTCTACTTTTTTATGAAATTCTTCACCTTGAGCAACCCATAATGGTTTGTTCGGCTTAATCGCAAGAAGTTCTTGATAATAAACTATTCTCGGACAAAAACACCATTGTCTAATTAAATTAACAGGAATAGATAAATCATTATCAAATATGTCCATATTCATCCCAGTCTTTGAAAGTTTTGTCATCGTAACCAAAGCTATAATCTAGTTTTTGCTCATGCATATTTACTCTAGTAATAAATACCTTATCTGAAATAGTTAATGAGCTATCAAACAATCTTTTGATAGCATTAAGCTCAGCAATACTAACATAGCCCCAAAATACTGATTTCTGCACTGCCTTAAGACCATATGCTAGAAGTTGTTTATAGATTATTGTTCTTGTTTTGTTATCTTCTATATCATAGGCTATTAAATATTCTTTTCTTAGTTGCATAGTTTCTTAATGTTAATAATATTTAACTGAATAATATCACCATACTCAGAGAGCACCATTTTCATCGGGATTACGGTTTATTTTTATCTTAATACCCAACTTGATTGGGTATATCTTGATCCCTTTTGTATGCAAATTTCGATTCTGGTGTAAGTTTCTACCACTTAAAAATATATGGTTTATAATTATGTTCACCAGCAAATTCTCCAGATAATCTATATACCTGCCTTTGGATAATGTGTTCTAACTTAAGTTTTTTACCATTATAAATATATTTCTTTGCTATCGTTGCTTGTATCTCTGAGATTAATATCGATTTTAATTTAGTATCTATATATTGCTTATTCTTATATTGTTCGCGTAGCTTAATAACTACCCTATCAACGACCCAAGCTCGATACTCCTCCATTAGATCTAAAACTAACGACATCTTTCCAGGTCTTTTTTGATGTAAAAATCCTAAATAAGGCTCAAGTCCTGCATTTGTAATTGCATTTAGAATATAGCTAGATAAGATAGCATAACCAAAATTTAGCATACTATTAGCAATCTCCTGAGGCCTCGACCCTCCCTATTGGCAAAACTCGCTGATAAAAATTTATCTTTAGCCAAACTTGAAAAATATATATTAGCCGCATAACCCTCGTAACCAAGTACATCATTTAGAGTTTTAGCATTTTTGATAAGTTGTGCTACTCTTTTTAGCTCTTCTATAGCATTTAGAAGATTTATTGACTTATGATGTTTATTAAAATAGTTAAGTGTAGCACGTTGATTTTTTATTTTAGCTGCAATTAGTTTGATTGACAATGTTAAAGCATTTCTATCAATATAACGATATTGGTTAATCCGTGCTTGAACTACAGCATGTTGATTAGCACCAACAAGCATCGAGTGAGCAACTCCTCTAAAATCCAAAAAGAAAAGTTTAATCCCCCTTAGAGAAAACTGCTCTACCAAATCACTAGAGAAACTGACACCCTTTTTAGCTATAGAAAGCGTAGCTAAACGATTTAATGGAAAATACTTTTTATCATCTTTATTTTTGACAACTAATCTGCCAGACTCTAAACCAAGATATATACCGTATTCACTAATTATTAGATGTTTCATTATAAATACCTGCTAATGTCATACCAAGCATTTCTTTGATAGTTTTATTAAAACCTGAACTTTCAAATTCTATAATAGTTGATTGTTTTAAAATTTCTAAAACTTTGTCAGGATATCTTGATTTTAATAAAGAATGATTCATAAAATAATTTATCTTACTATCATCATCGATAACATAATCAAGTTTAACTCTGACTTTAGGACGAGAATTATTATCTATCTTGTATTGAATTGTTGCTACTCCAATGTCTCTAAGATCACTAGGTGTTTCTATTTCGAACCATTTACTAGTATCTATAGCAAAAATATTTTTATTATCATCACGAGTTACACAAATTAGATTTGCTTCATCATTTAGAGTGCCGTATTTTTTATGTGAACGAGGTATTATATGATCTAATTCTTCTTTTGCACCATCAAAATCGCCATCAGTTAAATTAGCACCACTATATGCTGATATACCTTTAGCAAATTCTTTTATTCTATTGTTTTTATCCTTGAATATATTTTCAGGACTTATTCTCTCTAATGCTTTTTTTCTCCTATCTTTTAGGCTCTTACCTTTTACATCAGCTAATGCTGGTTCAAACTCAAAAGCATTTGATTCTGTGATAATAGGTATATGTAACTGATGTTTTGCTGATAAAACTTGTTTGATATTCTGCCAATTATCATCAACTATATTTTTAGCTAATATAGTTGCCATTTTCTTAACCGCACCGTCAACTATTCTAGTTGGTATCGCCGGTAGTCTCTGAGCTTTGGCACTTAAGATTATGTTATCTTTATTGTCCTCTACAAGCTCAGTGATCTTAATTTGTTGCATTCTATGAGCATTATCAGCACTACAAACTGCACAAGTGTTAGCATTACCTTTACGCTCTGCAAAAGCAATTTGTTGAATCTGTGCAAAACTATATATTGAGTTAAATTTTTTAATTTGCTTATCATTTAGTCCTAAACTTTCACCTATTTTCTGTGATGCTTTAGCTATATTTTCTATTAGTTTTAGGAGTTTTTTCTCGTCCGCTGTTAGTGATTTTACATCTTTGGAATTTTCTGAAAGTGCTTGTTGTTGATTACCAGTATTTTTATTTTTATTTTTGTTTATATTTTCACTTTGTCTAAATATAGCAGTTTGAATCGCGTTTTTTAAAGTTCCTCGATATTGTTTTTGCATTTCTACCGCGGCTTTACAATAACTAGCTATTTTAAAGCTTTTTAACCATTCAAATATTTGCTCATCTTGAGATTTTGATATTTCACCAACTCGTTGTGCTTGTTGAAACCACTCTTCAACTGAACTTAGCAACTGATTACGAGATACCTGTAACACCCCAGCTAAATCATTTAACAATTGGTATCTTTTTTGTCTTGGCTTATGATTACAATATGTTAATAGCTGATTATTATCATCAAATCTGCCTGTATTGTTATATTTATCTAGTTTTTTATCATAACGATATTCAGGCATAATATATAGCCTAGAGTCTCTCGCTCTTTGTCTTTGTTTATAGTATTTACAAACTAAATGCAAAAAAGTACCCTGTTCAAAAATACCATTTGTATGTTGAGACTTTAGTATCTGTGATAGTTGACTATTTGCTATAACTTCATCTAGCTTTTTGCTCGACTCGAGTTTTTCTAACTCAGAGCTAGCTTTTTGTTTAAGTTTTTTAGCCTGAAAATAAATCTCATTCAAAAGCAACTCATCGCTAGCTTTTACCCTATCAAATATAAACTGTAATATTCGAGCATCTAAATCTTTATAATCTCTTTGACCACTTGCCATTTGCTGATTTGAACTCTTGTATTCAACAAAATATGGTTGATCTTTACTTGACTTTAAGTCTTTTAAATCAGTTTCAAAACTGTCTAAATAATCTTGAATACTTTGCAGTTTCTTTAATTCTTGTAAATATTGTTGCCAGTTTGGATATTGATTATCTAAAAACTTCGGATTTAAAATCAAACTTTGACATTTTGGTGGTTTACGGTTATTGTTATCCAGATATGGTGGTATAGTTCTGCATGGATCTAACTCTAATAAAAAATCTATCAAACCAGCCTTAGTAACCTTTTGTTTTAATTCATTACACAGATCTTTATAACTATATTTAGCACCATCTTTCTTATCTTGATCTTTGACACCTACTCGCCACTCTCCTAATATCCAGTGGCAATAAGTTTCTGTAAACTTTTGCTCATCCCAATGATCAGCTTTTGCATGAATTTTGTCATTAAAATATTTTCTTAGCGGTTTTAGCTCTAAATTACTTAGGTTACCAACTAGATTAACTAAATTTTTAACACTTAAATTTGAATATTTTTTATTATGCAAATTTTCACAGAAATTCTTGAGATATCCTTCTTGGTGATTATTTTCATCTAGCACATTTGTTATCTCTTGAAAATATTGGCTACGATGACGACCACCACTTGCCATCTCACTTTTTATTTTATTTACTGCAAAAACAAAATGATGTAAATGCGCTTGTGTATGATCTTTATCTTCCTGATTCTGAAGCTTTTCTTCATTCTTATCAAAATCAAATTTCTCAAAATTAAAATTCCAAATATCAAAATCATCAGTTAAAAGAGTATCTAAAATTTCATCATTTATAGTAGCATGTCGCTTTAGAAATTCTTGAATATTATATTTATCATGATGATAGTAGCTTAGCTCTTTTAAATTACCTTGTTTATCTGTATAACTAAATTTTTGTATTTTTAAACTCTCGCTATAGTTTGCTAAATAATCAGCTAATAACTCAAATTCATAGCTTGTGATTTCTTTAAGTGTTTTAGTACTTACTTTATCATCCTTAATATCAGTACATAATTTCCTTAATTTAAACTCTAATATTTTTTGCATTAGCTTGTTATATATTTCAGAAATTTTGCTTTCTTGCTCAGTAGCTAATTTTAAATAACTGTCTAAATCATCTTCACCGTTGTAATCATCAAATATATCCATAAGTATCGCTTTTACTTGCTCTGGAACAATATTTAAATATTCAGTCGAATAACCATCAGTAATAAAACTAAAACCTCTACGATTAAACAAAAAGCTAATCGCTTGTTGAGTGTCTTTATCCCACTCTAAATTTAGTTGCTCTGTCCAAACAAGCTTAAAGAGCCTTTTGACTAGCTGCTTTCTATCTATTCCTCTTCTTTGATGTCTTCGTGCTGTTCTATTATTCATTAATAAAGTATAAGAATCTTTTGATAGTTCATATACTTTGCCATTTTTATTATCCAATTTCTCAAGAGAAGTTCCTTTTTGATAAAATGCGCTAAAGACACCAGTATTTTTAACATCTAAATCTATTGCTATTGGTAATATTTTGACATTCATAAAATGACCTCTTTTACTCTGTACAGAATAATAGTTTGATATAAATTTTTAATCATAAATCTATAAACTTGGATAAAAGCTTTTAGGAACTAGCTTCACATACGTTTATCATTGGTTTAATAAAGCATTAAACCAGTATTTAAAATCAAAATCAAATTAAAAAATGGAAAACTCTTTAAACTTATACATTAATTCTGCTTCATAAAGCTCTATATAACTATCAATTTTCCTAATAGTAAAACTAATCTAAAATTACAAATTTTATAAATCATTTTGAAAGAAATATTGTCAGTATTAGCTACGATTTACGTAAATATTATTTGATTTCTAGACAGTATGAATAATTCTATGAATTTTAGTAAACAACTCACTGAAATTTCTTTATAGGTTATAAATTTAACATAGTTTGTTGTAATAACGTATTAGTATTGCTATAACGCTTAACTATTTACTAAGCGTAAAGTACCACATTCTCTTATCCTCAACTAGTTTCAGAATCTCAATCAAATCAATACCTATAGTATGATATTAAAATAAAGGTGTGCTTGAATTTTATTCAGTAGTAGGTATTTGAATAATTAGAGATACAATACTTTAATTGATTGCTTAGAACATTTATTAATGACGTAAAGAAATCAAGAGATTTTAGAAAAAATTGATATTAGTTAGCTTCTTTAAGTGGAGCTGATACGCTAGCTTCTACACGCTGGTTACGCGGATCAGACTTATGAATACCACCTAAAGTATCATTATAGCCAAAACCTTTAGTAATTATTTTCTCACTATCTAAACCTAATTGCTTCATGTAATCAGCAACAGCTTGTGCTCTCTTCTCAGAAAGTTTTTGGTTATATATATCAAACTCGCTACCAGTTTGACCTTGAGAAGCATAACCTTTAACTGTTACAGAGCTAATGTTACTATCCTTGATAAAATTAACAAAAGATGCAATAGCTTTTTTACCTTTAGCATTTAAAGTAGCTTTATCATAAGCAAACTTAGTATCTAGGTAAACTGTTACATCATCACCATTTACTGTATAGCACGCGACACCATCTTCAGTTAGATTAAAGTTGCCTTCACATTGCTTAATACCAGCAGGTAAAACATACTTAGACTCATCAATAGTTGGCATAGCAACAGTTTGAGCAGCTGTAGTCGCACCATTATCCTGAATATTACCAGTGTCATTATTAGTAGTATCTTTGCCACCAAAGAACCATGTTAAACCAGCACCAATCATGTTAGTACCCGCTCTGCCATTAGCACCAGAAATATTACTAGGTGCCATTGTTTGGATATATCTGTAGTCAACACTTGCTTGAACATTTCTAGATAGTTCAAACTTAAGACCACCACCCACATCCCAAGCACCTGTTGCTTGACCTGCTAGATTTGCCCAACCAGCACCACCTGCAGCATATGGAGTAAACATAGTATTATTACTAAAGTTTACAACACCTTCACCTAAACCAGCAAATACTCTACCAACTAATTGGTTGTACTGTACAGCGAAGTATTTATTGATGTTATAACCGATTGTGAAGTTAGCACCAGCACCTGATGGAGAGTTAGGAGTTCTAGCTAGACCGTTAGCATCTACACCTAAGTACCACTGGCCAGTTCTATCTTGAGGACCCCAAGTATTGTCCTTGTTAGTCAAAGCGCTATAAGTATTTGCAAAAGGAGCAATGAAATTATTAGCTGCAAAACCACTGCTTTGTGTAGTAGCTGAATTAGTGTTTGCTGATGTATCGATATTATCTGAACCTGCAGCGATAGATGCTGTAGCTGAACCTAATAATACAGTTGTAGCTATAACAATACTTTTTAATCTCATCAAAAACTCCTTTAAATACTTTTTAACTATTCACATGCCGAAACATAAGATTCAAGTATTCTACATGATTTAAAATAAAAATCAAAGAGTTTTTTATAGCTTTATGATACTAGGATACTAAGCTATTATACTTGTCTAAAAGCTGTTGATGTGTTTCTATATTATTTGGATCTATAATTATACACCTAATAGGGCAAACCTTAGTACATTGAGACTCCTCGAAATGCCCTACACACTCTGTACATTTGTTTGGATCAATCTCATAATACTCTTCACCTTGTGATATTGCCTCATTAGGGCATTCAGGCTCACAAATATCACAATTAATACATTCATCAGTAATTAATAATGCCATAATTTTATTCCTTAGAATATTTAAGCTTTATCTCACGAAAGACACATTCAGGTACAAACTCATCAACACGCTTATAATTATGTATCGCTACAGCCCTAACTAATGTCGAGGAAATACATGAAAACTTCTCACTCGGAGTTAAGAATATAGTTTGAATATCACTGTTTAATTTATTATTCATACTTGACATCTGAAATTCATAATCAAAATCAGATACTGCTCTGAGACCTCTAACTATAGCACAAGCATTATGTTTGACTGCTGTATCAACAAGTAGACCCTGAAAGCTTACAACTTTGACCCTTTGATTATCTTTGAATACTTCTTTTATCATTTGCTCTCTGATACGAATATCAAAAAGAGTATTTTTACCATAAGCTGTAGATACTGCAACAACTATTTCATCAAAGATATTTAATGCACGCTCTACTAGATCAACATGACCATTGGTAATTGGGTCAAAAGTACCTGGATAAATTGCTATCTTATTCATAAGCTAAATTACTAAAATAAACCTAACTCTAACTTAGCAGCTTCAGTCATCATTTCTGAATTCCATGGCGGATCAAAAACCATTACTACATCAACTTTATCAACATTAGGAAGCATTGCTACTCTTTTTTCAACATCTGTCATAAGCACTGGTCCCATACCACAACCAGGTGCTGTTAATGTCATATCAATTATTACATGAAAATTACCATTCTCTAACTTTCTAGTAATAATATTATAAATCAAACCAAGATCAACAATATTGACAGGAATTTCAGGATCATAAACTGTTCTCATTTGATCCCAAATAGCATCCATATTAATTGGATCACCTGGCTTAATATCATACCCCTCTACAGGATATCTGACGATTTGCTTACCTATCGCATCAGCATCTTTACCATCTAGATGAAGTAAATTACCGTTTACATTTAAAGTAAAGCTTCCACCCTTATCTTGCGTTACTAAAACTTCTTGACCAGGCATTAACTCAATCTCATTACCAAATGGTACAGCAATTGCTTTTACCTGTCTTCTTATTATTGTTACATCTGTTGGTTTCATTATTTATATATTCCTAAACTGTAAAACTTTCACCACAACCACAACGTGCTGATTCGTTTGGATTTGTATATTCTAACTTATATAATCCAAAATCATGCTTAACATAATCAATTTTTAGCCCATTAAGAAAATCCATAGACTTATTAGATACAAAGAAATTAATGCCATGCTGCTGTACTTTCTGTGTATCTTGTGGTTGCTGTTTAACAAAATCAACATCATAAGCTAAGCCAGAACAACCCATAACCTTAGTTCCGACATAAATACCTATACAACCATCATGCTTGTCTAGATGTTTCTTGAAATGTTTAGCTGCAGCATCTGTAACTTCTAAAATGCTACTAGCATTTGGATCAAAAACTTCTACCATACTTGCCTCTTTTTGCTAAATTATTTTAATTGAGATATTACTTTTTTCAATGCTATTATGAACAAATCTATTTCCTCAAAAGTATTATACATCCCAAAAGACATACGCACTGTTGAGGTAACTCCCATTCGATACATCAAAGGATGAGCACAATGCTTACCAGTTCTCACACATATACCCTTAATTGCCAATAGCTCACCAATATCCCCAGCATTACAACCTTGAATATCAAAAGTTATAACTCCAGCTTTGTGTTTTGCCTGACCAAATATAGTTAGACCATCGATTTTATTAAGCTCAGCTGTCGCGTATTCTAATAATTTTTGCTCATGTTTTTCAATGTTAATCATGCCGATTGAATCAACATACTCAATAGCCCTACCAAGTCCAATAGCTTCAACTATATTTGGTGTTCCAGCTTCAAACCTATATGGTGGTAGCGCAAATGTAGTCTTTGCTATTGTTACTTCGTCAACCATATCACCACCATAATTATAAGGAGGAAGTTGTTTTAGCAACTCATATTTACCATATAAAATGCCGACCCCAGTAGGTCCATATAACTTATGCCCAGAGAAGACAAAAAAATCACAATCTAAATCTTGAACATCAACCTTGGTATGAATAACAGCTTGAGCACCATCTACCAAAACAATTATATTTGGATTAATTTCTCTAACTTGTTTGATAATTTCTTTCACAGGGTTGATTGTTCCTAAAACATTAGAGCATAATGTAATTGCTAAAATTTTAGTCTTAGCTGTAACTAAAGCTAATAAATTATCAACGTCTAACTCGCCATTGTCCTTGACCGCAGCCACTTTAAAATCTAGGTTTTTGTCCTCGCAAAGCATCTGCCATGGTACAAAATTAGCATGATGCTCCATTTCTGTGACAACTATTTCATCATCAGACCTAATAATCCCCTTACCGATAGAGCTAGCAACTAAATTAATAGCCTCTGTGGTTCCTTTTGTTATTACAATTTCATCTGCTGATTTAGAGTTTAAAAACTTTTGCACAATTTGACGGACATTTTCATACTTCTCGCTAGCTTCTTGACTAAGAGAATATACACCTCTATGTACATTTGCATAATTATAAGCATATGCTTCAGCTACACATTCAATAACAGCTTGGGGCTTCTGTGCTGAGGCACCAGTGTCAAAAAAAAGTACCGATTTATTATTTATTTTTTGTGCTAAAAATGGAAAGTCTTGCCTAATTTTATTTACATCATACATATCAAAAAATTTCTATAGAACTCATACGGTCTAAATTATACTAAATTAGTATAATTTTGCCAAACTAACTTAAAACTGAGATATCTCAATATTATGAATTAACTAACATACTGGAACATTAGTAGCTAAGCCACCCAAAGAAGTTTCTTTATATTTACTAGACATGTCTAAACCAGTTTCATACATAACTTTAATTACATAATCTAAACCAACAAAGCGCTTCTCACCTGTATCAAGGTATGCAAGTTTAGCTGCATTTATAGCTTGGACAGCACCCATAGCATTACGCTCTATACATGGTATTTGTACTAAACCACCAATAGGATCACACGTAAGTCCTAGATTATGCTCCATACCAATTTCTGCGGCAGACTCAATAGAATCAAGGTCTCCACCAAGTAGCGCACAATAGCCAGCAGCTGCCATTGAACAGGCAACACCCACCTCTCCTTGGCAACCCACTTCAGCAGCTGAAATTGATGCTCCTGATTTATACAAAATACCAATAGCAGCACATACTAATAAGTATTTATTCACTACCTCTTTGAGCTCTTGTTGATTAACAATCTCATGAGTCTGTAAATAATATTTAAGCACAGCTGGAATAACACCAGCAGCACCATTAGTTGGTGCT
Source organism: Francisella tularensis subsp. tularensis (assembly GCF_000833475.1). NCBI lineage: Bacteria > Pseudomonadati > Pseudomonadota > Gammaproteobacteria > Thiotrichales > Francisellaceae > Francisella > Francisella tularensis. Next base: position 78,590 of record NZ_CP010115.1, read on the forward strand.
GTAACTACTCTTTCACCACACGCATTTTGTTCATTTACAGCTATCGCAAAAGCATTTAGATAATTAAAGTCAGTATTGACAATATTTTGTTCCTTGAGCTTTCTAATCATACTTGGAGCTCTTTTTCTAACTTTGAGGCCACCTGGTAATGTTGCTTCAGCACAAGTTAAACCTTTTTCAATTGAGGTTTCCATCACATGCCATATCTCGGCTAGTTTATCTAATGATTGCTGCTCACCATAAGCTGTCTTTTCATTCTCAAACATTATCTCATCAATAGTTTTACCATCACGCTGACAAAGCTCTCTTAACTCAGCCATAGTTGAAAATTTATAAGGCTTATCACATGAAACCTCTGTGGGAACAGTATCTTTTTTAATTTGTTTTTTATCGACAATAAAACCACCACCAATCGAAAAATACTCTTTTTCACAAAGTAGTTCTTCACCATTAAACAATGAAAAACGCATGCCATTAGCATGTTCTGGCAAAAACTCATTATAATGAAATACTAAATCCTTATCATAATCAAAATCAATTTCAAACTCTTGACCTAAATTAAGTTTTTTACTCCTTAAACATTCATCATAGAGTTTTTTTGCCAATTCAATATCCACTGATTCTGGTAAAAAACCCATCACACCCAAAACAACAGCGTAATCTGTTTTATGACCCTTCCCAGTTAGCGCAAGAGAGCCAAACAAATCAATCTTAACACTCTTAGTTTGAGGCAGTTTATCTTTATACAAGTTTATGAAATCACAACCAGCTCTCATCGGACCTATAGTATGAGATGAAGATGGACCAACTCCTATAGAAAAAAGTTCAAACGTACTTTCCATAAAATGCCTCCAGAAAGTTAAAAATTTGATGATAGATACCCGGAATAATTATACTCTATTTTAGCCTTTTTTCCCTAACTTTCCAATCAGGCATATAGCTTGCCACATAAGCATAAAATTCTTTTGAATGATTTGGATGAGTTAAATGCGCTATCTCATGTAAAACCACATATTCAATTGCTTGGATGTCTCGCAAAACAAGATTAAAATTAAGATTGATAGTTTTTTTGACATAGTTACATGAGCCCCAACGTGTTTTTGTTTTTTTTATTGTAACTCTAGTAATTTCTTGATTAGTAATTTTTAAGTATTTAGCCACTAGATTATTAAGAATAATATCTGCTTGATCTTTATAAAATTCTTCTAATAGTTGTAACTTAAATTTTCTATTTGTAATAACACTTGGATTTAATAAAATTTGAATATGATCATCATGATAATTGACAATATTATGCTTTGACTCAACAATTTTGATAGGATATTCACGCCCAAGAAAATAAACACAATCTCCATCATTTAAGGTATAGTTTTGATAATCATATTTTTGATTTACTGATAATCTTTTAGCATGTTTATCAAGCCATGCTTTTTTAGACTCAAGAATTTTGAAAATTTCTTTCTTAGTAACCTTTTGAGGTGATACCACTGTTACTAAACCATCTTTATTTAAAGAAATCTTTAGGTTAGCAACATCCCTATAAATAATCTTAACTTTATAACTCATTACTTAAATTCATTAATAAAACTTTCTAACTAAAGTGATAACTCTTATAAGAACCTAAAACTTTTAGAAATGTACTTTTTTTAAGAACTTCAAGTAATGCCTGCTGTACATTAAAATCATCATCGCTTCCCTCAAAATCGATAAAAAACAAATAATTCCATGCTCTATTTCTTGATGGACGGGATTCTATCTTAGTAAGGTTAATATTATATTTACCAAAAACATTTAATGTGTTTACTAAAGCATTAGATTTATCTTCAACTGAAAATATTATAGTTGTCTTATACTTATTATCAGCTGAGTTAACTTTGATATCATCATAACCCATCAATAAAAAACGTGTATAATTAAATTGCTCATCTTCCAGCTCATGCTGAAAAATCTTTAGTCTATAAGTTTTAGCTGCTAACTCTCCAGCAATAGCTAAGTGATTTCTTTTATTTTTCTCAAAGATATACTTAGCAGCTCCCGCTGTATCAACAAATGCCTCAGGAGTAAGCTTTAATTTTTTAAGACTATTAGCACATTGTGATAATGCTTGAGGATGAGATATCACACTTTCAATTTCCGAAATTTCGACGTCATTGAGTCCCATCAAGCAATGTTTTATTTTTAAAACAACCTCAGCTTTAACCTTTAGATTACTCTTAATCAACTCATCATATGCTGGTACAACAGAACCAGCTAAAGAATTTTCTACAGGAATCATTACAAAATTTGATTTGCCACTTATAGTATGTTCAATAGCATCAGAAAAAGACCAGCATGGAACTGTTTGAAAATCTTTTATATTCTGCTGCTCTAAAAAATTAGTTATTGCTTGCTCAGAGTAAGCTCCATGCTCGCCCTGAAAAGATACTTTAATCATAATATACTTACTTAAAATTAAAAACTGATTTAACTAATAAAATATAATACATTATGAAATACAAGATAAAAATAGAAATATTTACTTAGATATAATTATCATCACTGATAGCTTTATGGATACCATCACGCATATCAGCTGCTGGTAAACATAGATTTTTTGCGATTGTAACAACAATAAAACTAATTACTAATATAATCGCAGAACTCCAATATAAATCTAAATCTCCTCTACCACCAAATGAGCTAAAATATGAAACCATTGTTACTAAAACGATATAAATCCAGAACCATATTGATTCTCTAAAATTCCAATGTATTTCTTCAGATCTATCTTTCCTAAAATCCTATATATACCTAGCATTACTAAAGCAATAATCAAAGCTATACCTGCTTTTGATACTATAGCCCAGCCACTCCATAAAAACACTAAAGTAGCTGCAAACATACCTAGAACTGATAGTAAATAAGCTCCTCTGAGCCTAAATGGTCTGTGAAGCTCCGGTAAATGATGTCTAAGTGCCATAGTTGATGTAGGACCAGTGATATAAGTTAGAGCGATCAATGAGGTTAAAAAAGTTGCCATCTCTTTCCAACCAGGAAAAGGCGCAAACATAATTAGTGCAATAAGAAAATTCAAACTAATAGCATAAATAGGCTTTTTCATAATAGGACTTAGTTTACCTAAAATACTTGGTAAATAACCATTATGGACCATAGCACCAAGTGATTTTAATGCAATACTAAAATAGATTAAACCTGCCATTAATGGGAAAATAATCGCCCCAAAATAAAGTGGGTACATTATCCACTTTACTCCAAAGCTTTGTGCCATTATCGCAAAAGATCCAAAGCTAGATGAGCTTGCACCTGGCATAACCACACTATGCCAATCATTATTATGCACAAACTTTGACATCACTAACAAATAAGCAGACTGTAAAAATAAAAATATTATTAGACAAATCAATACTGCACCAACAGTTGCTACAGGTATAGATTTTTTAGGATTTTTTGTACTTCCAGCCAGTTCAACAATAGTTTTAAACCCAGTGAAAGCATAGGCAATACCACCTACAGATACAGCAGCTAAAACACCATTAAACCCAAATGGCATTAATGAAAGCTCTTCGGTTTTTATATCCTTTAATGCTGGTAATGTAAAACAAAAAATTATAAAAACAATCGAAATAAATATCGGTATAGCAACCTTAAATAAAGTTACGATATTATTTATTTTTGCTAACCACTTAAGCGAATAAAAATTAATTACACAAAAACCTAAAAGGAAAAATATCGCCAAAGGTAGACCTGCCATGGATAATGCACCATCTCTACTTGTATCAATCAATGATGGGTAAAAAACAGCTAAATATTGAATAACAGCTTGAACTTCGATTGGCGCTAAAACTAAATATGATATCCACGTAATCCAAGCAAACATATAACTTATCATCGTTCCATGTGTTATATGTGGAATCCGTGACGTAGAACCTTCGACAGGAACAATTGTACAAACTTCAGCAAATACCAAAGCTATAAAAACCATTAAAACTGCGCCTATTATCCATGATATAACAGATCCTGGACCAGCTTCTTGTGATGTATACTGGGCAGCAAACATCCAACCAGAACCCATAATAGCACCGACACCCATAGCCACAAGACTAAAAGTAGAAAGACTTTTTTTCCATGTTATCCTTTAATTAACAAATTGATAAACTATAATTATGAGTTTACTGTGATTAATTCATTAAGTAAACAGTTTAGAATATTATATGATCTTTCTTATAATACGATCATTTAATGTGCTCATAATATCATATTCGATAGTATTTGTTTGTTTTGCTATTGAAAATGCACTATTTCGATTGCGTGGAATAGCTGATATTAGCTCTACTGTATCGCCTACTTTGACATCGTATTCATTAATTCCTAACGATACTGTCAGACTATCCATACTCATTCTACCAGCCATAGGATACATGACATCATTAATATTAACGAACCCTCTATCACCTAACTCACGAGGAAAACCATCGCCATAACCAATAGGAATCACAGCTAATTGCTCACCTTCAAAGCCTCTATATATCAATGAATAACCAACGCCTTCGCCCTCTTGCAAGGTAATTATCTTAACCACTTTTGATAGTAATCTTGCGATAGGCTTTATTTCTCTTATAACTCTATCAACGTAAAACTCTGGTAAAAAACCATAACTTAAAATACCAGGTCTTACCATATCATAACAGATTCCTTTTTGACCCAAGAAACCATAAGAATTAGACAAATGACAAATAATATCTTGAGATAATCCTTTAGTAAATTTGACAATACTATCAAATCTATTTTTTTGTTTGATATTTGTAGGATGATCTCTATTATCAGCACATGCTAGATGACTATATACTCCTTCTAAAATTAGCCAATCAGATTCATAAGCTCGCTGTATAGTTCTACAGGCATCATTATAATCTACGCCCATGCGATTTATACCTGTGTTTATATTAATATGGGCATATACTTTTTTATCAAGCTCTTTGGCTATTTGCTCTAACTTTTCAATATCTTCATAGTCTTGAATGCTAACTCTGATATTTTCTGAAATCATTTTTTCAATATATTCATAGTATATTACTCCAAATACTAGCACTGGATTTTTAGCAACAGCTGTTACTCTAAAAGCCTCTAGAGAGTTAGCAACAGCAAAGAAATCGACTAAATCATGTGTATTTTCTACTATGTCTTCTATACCATGCCCATAAGCATTTGCCTTGACAGGAAAACACATCTTAGCGTTGCCAATATACTCTCGAATAATTTTAATATTATTCCTTAAAGTTTGTTTACTAATCTTTAGAATATTCATAAATTTCCCATACTATTTATAAATAACATTATTAATTTTATTTTTTAGGACTAGAAGTGAAAAAGCAGCAGCTACAGTAACAATAGTAATCCACATAAATAAATTCTCATAACCCAGATAACTATCAATTTTAGTTTGCCCAATTAGCAAAGAGCTCTTTGAGTGTTCTAAATCTTTACTAGCATAAAGTGAAGCCACGTATGCTCCTAGCTTAATACCAACTGCCCAAGTTAAGAACCACATCCCCATACAAAAGCCTCTTACCTTAGTAGGAACAAGTTGGGTTATCAAAGATAAACCAACAGCTGTTGCCATAATCTCAGCCCATGAGAAAAATACTCCAACTGCTACTACTTCCCACCAAAATGAAACTTTTGAAGAAGGATCATTAAATACACAAACAAAGTACAAAAACGCGTAACATATACCAGCAAATAATAAACATAAAGCAAACTTACTAGTTGATCTTAATCTATCACCCATCTTGTTAAAATACATAGCAAGAATTGGAGAGAAAATTAAAATCCCTGAAGTATTTAATAATCCTGGTACAGTTTGCGAATTTAGCTTAATACCTAAAACATTCAAATCCACATGGTGAACATTAAATAAGAAAAATGATGTTGTCTTTTGAGCATAGGTCATAAAGAATATTGTTGCGTAAAATATAAATACTAATAAAAGTAGCATTTTTAAGCGATACTCTTTATCTTGCTGAAAAGTAATATTTATAAAATAGCCAACAATCATAACTACTGCTAAAACCAGCACGATGATAATTAGACTACTAAAATAAAGTAATCCAGTAACTACTGATACAAAAAATATTATACCTATTATAGCTAAAACTAACTGCTGAAAACTAAGTGTTTTTTTGCCTACAGGAGCTGCTATTGTCGAAAATAGCTTTTTATTCATAAATATATTACCAAGAGCTAATAATACTCCACAAGCACACACCCCTAAAGCAATTCCATAGTGTCTATTTTCTAAGCCGTAAGAGTCCGCACTACTTAAATAAGGTATCAAAATAGCACCTGATAACGCCCCAATATTGTTAGTCATATTAAAATAAGCATATATAGAGTCTAATTTTGCTGGATCTCCTGCATATAATCTAGACACACTGTTTAAAGTCATAGGCACAAATAAACATGCTCCAACGATAATCATTGCCAACCCAACATAAATAGAAAAATTCATTAGCATATCACTAGTTGATAATAATGAATATCCTAATAGTAAACAGATACCTCCAGCTATTAAGGTTCTTCTAACACCTAAAGCCTTATCAGAAATAAAGCCCCCTAATGAGCTTAAAACATAACAAAGCGCAGTAAAAGAACCTGCAAAAGTTGAAGCATACGACTCTGTAAGATTTAGCTTATTTATACAGAAGAATATTAAGATATAAAAGAAACCAAAAAAACTAAACCTTTCAAATAATTGTAACAAAAATAATGAAATAAAATATTTTGTTCTTTGTTTTTCTTCTATATGCTGCACTTAACATCCTCCTCATATTAGCGACAAGCTGTTTTAAAGCTATTTGAACTAGTCAAACAGCAAATCGTGTTAAATTATTACTCTTTAAAGTACTACTTTCTTAGTAGAAAAGTAGTCGCGTAAATTAAAAATTAAGCTCAAATGATTCTTGCATATTTTTAATAAAATTATCAAGTTTAAGACTAACCAAAAAGTTCTGCAATCTTCGTCCACAACTGCCGTCAGCAATATTAATTAGAAAGCTAAACACTACCAAGTCTACTAATGATAGTTTAGAATTGAAGAAATACTCTTTTTCACCCAAATAATCTGCTATAGCCTGTAAATCACGCTCAGCTTTTGAATAAATTTCATTATTAGTTAGGTTTGTAACACCAGCAGCCTTTAGTTGACGTAGAATATTTCTCTTAGCAACAGGATAAACTATACTCGCCATAGCCTTTGGTAATTTAGTGGATTCTAGAAACTCCTGCTTCCATGTATAATTATCTTTATCAGCCCAACGACTATATACCCCAACCCAATACAAGCTATCCTCACATAACCTTATAAATGCTGTAGATATAGCTTTTTGCTCAGAATTTAGGTGCTCATCCAGATTATTATGATTTTGCTTATCTAACATTTCGATAATGAGATTACTATCAGCAAATTTCTTACCCATGGTTTCTATATAGGGCATTTTACCTGTTGGTGACTTGTTAAACTCAAGATTAAAGTGATTTTGATAATTTAAATTTGTAACTTTTAAATATAGTTCAAGTTTTAAGCAAAAAGGACTACAGCTATAATTTCTGCCTTTTAACTTCGGCAATTGGTGTAAATGAATCATTATAATTTTCCTTACTCATCAAAATTTATAATATTATGTGCTGACTTACATGAAGAAGTATTAGTAGCTTGTTCAGATATGATACTTTCATTGATAATATCAGCTTTTTCAAACTCTGAAACAACAACATCATTTAGCTTGCCATTTCTGATAACTATATAACCTCTATATCTGTCATCTGAACTTTGGGTATTATAGTCAAATGAATATACTCGATAAAAAACTAGCCTTTTATTCTCAAACCACAAATTTAGCTTACGTAAACAAACAGTATCATCAAGTAAATCTAAATTGTATTTAACTGCTGCACGCTCTGCTATACTTATAGCATACTCTTTATTTTTCATAAAGTTGCGCCACGCAAAAAAACACCCTGCTAAGGAAATCAGTGTATATAAAGCTATTGACATACTAGCACCTTAAAATCTCTATTAAAAAACTATTATATGTTAAAATCTACCCGTTAAAAACAAAACTATCTGGAATACCTTGAAAATTTTAAAATACTTTTATGGATCGTTCTTCGTCACCCTAATTGGTATAGTTATTGCGGTTTTTATTTATCCAAATGCTCCACTAGAAACAATATACTCGGTTTTAATATTAGCAATACTTGAAATATCACTTAGTTTTGATAATGCTGTAATCAACGCAAAAATTCTTGGGCAAATGTCTCCAAGGTGGCAAAAGATTTTTATATACATAGGTCTACCTATAGCGGTATTTGGAATGCGATTACTATTCCCAATTTTATTAGTAAGTGTGACAAGTGGTATCAATTTTATGAATGTAGTCACTCTTGCTTTAGATAACCCGCAACAATACCAAGCAATATTAGAGCACTCTATGCCGTATATTTGTAGCTTTGGCGGTAGTTTCTTACTTATGGTATTCTTAAACTTCTTTCTAAGTGAAAATAAAGGACATCATTGGATACCTCTTATTGAAAACAATATTATTACAAAAAAAATTCGTAACTATGATGGTGGCTATATCCTTTTGGCAGTTATCATTGGAGTTATCACAATCTACTATAGTGATCCAAACTATCAAGGTAGTTTAGCTATTGCTTTTCTCTTGGGTATAGTAGTTCATGAGAGTATTGGACTACTTAACTCATTATTTGACACTGCTAAAGTTAGTACTACAGATGTTGCTCGTAATGGTTTAATTGGCTTTATTTACTTAGAGATAATAGACGCCTCATTTAGTTTTGATGGTGTTATTGGTGCATTTGCGATCACTGCAAATATTATTATCATTATGATTGGTCTAGGTATTGGTGCGATGTTTGTGCGATCTTTGACTATACTATTTGTCGAAAAGAAAACTCTTGCAAAATATATCTATCTAGAACATGGAGCACATTATGCAATTGGCTTCCTTGCAGCAGTATTACTACTAAAAATATTTATGCATATCCCAGAGTGGTTTAGTGGTTCAATTGGTATACTAGTACTTACGCTAGCATTTATTCATTCTGTTATATCTCATAAAAAATTACATAATTAGACTTGCTAACTCAGCTACATTTCTCGCAACATATTTAGATAGATTTATCACTTTTTCTCTCTCAATATGCTCCATATAAGCAATAAACTTAGTTGCATAACCTTTTTCATATAACTGATAATCTGTATAACCATCGCCAATAGCTATAACCTCACCATCAATCAGACCTTTAGCCTTATCAAAAGCGCTTAGCTTAGAGTCACAGGCTCCATTAGAGTTATCAAGCTCTTTAAAACTACCATCACTATTCCAAATAGTCTCAACAGCAAAAATATTTTCTCGAGGGATATTCAAATAATCTGCAAATGGCTGAATACTTTCACTTAAACCACCACTAAAGATCCATATTTCAAAACCTTTGTTTTTGAGATCTTGAACTAATTCTTTGATACCATCTGTTAGTAAATTAGGACAATATTTATCACTAAACTCTTTTATGCTCTGCTTAGTTGGGCTAGCAATTGCTAATCTTTTTTGTAGAGAGTCTCTAAAACTAATATCTCCTTGCATACCTAAGTTAGTTATATACTCTATCTCTTTTAATTTTGCTGGAGATTTTTGCAATATTGGTTCTAAGATTAGTTCTAAAGACTCTTTTTTAATTAATGTCGAATCAAAATCAAAAATTATATTTTTCATAAAACTACTACTCTAAAAAAATTCCATGTAATGCAGGTGGAATCAAAATTGGTAAATATGTCTTATATACTAGCGTTAAATCATTAACATTTAAATAGACAATATAACTAAGTTTCTTAGCTGTATCGATTACATTTACAAAAAGTGAACAATCATCCTCACTTTGAGCTTGTGGGTTTTCAATAAATATTAGTTCAGAAATAAAATGACCAGCCTCAACGATAAATAAATATACTAACCAGTAAAAGTTTGTCTATGAAATAATCTAACTGAGGTTAATTAGTATCAAAATATTGCTCAGATCTTAATTATTTATTTGAGAAATAGCTGACTTTTCTATCACTTTGAAAACCATATAACATTGATAGACCGTCAAACCATTGATTTAGCTTAATTTTACATATTGATATTTAGCAAGATCAACTCTAAGTATTGACCACTAAACCAATTGAGCAAATTTGAAATTTCACGCTTGAGAAGGTGTCGTGAAAACTCTTCGTTTACATTAGTAAATGCTAGAGATAGTTTATTCATAAGCTTTTAATAAATACAAAACGGCAATAATTTGTATTATACTCTTTCCTACGTTTTATTTTTAATATCAAGGAACAAATGATTAGTTATAAAAAAATGCCACAAGGTGTATTACAGATAAATATTATTCAAATTTTCTCAATTGTTGGTTATGCGGTGCTAATGGGATTACTTAATTTCTATCTCACAGATCATGGTGGTTTTACAAAAACTCAAGCAAATACTCTTACAGCAAGCTTTTTTGCTCTAAACTTTTTGTTACATTTTTTAGGTGGTGCTTTAGGTGGAAAGTATTTTAGCTTTAGAGGTTTGTTTTTAGTTAGTGTATGTTTACAGGTAGTTGGTATGTTTATGATCGCTGAACATAATCAAACACTAATAGTATATAGCATGGCACTATTCATCACTGGTGCTGGGCTTAATGTCAGCTGCCTTAATATGATGTTAACTCAACTCTTTAAAACAGAAGATCATAATCGTAGAATTGCATTTTCTATAAACTATAGCTGTATGAATATAGGTTTTGTCGGTAGCTTTATCTTAGCTGGAGTAATACAGAGCTATGGTGCTTATACTATCGCATTTTATACAGCTGCTGGATGCTTAACACTGACAGTAATTTTACATCTACTAAATTTTAAAAACGTTGAGGATAAAGATACATTTTTCCATAATCAGTTTTCAAAGTCTAATGCTCGTTTTTTAGTAGCTCCAGGAATAATTCTTAGTATGCTTTTTATTTTCAATATTTCTAATTAGACATGCGGAATTTGGTAGCAATCTTGTTATATGCGTATTTATCTTAGTATTTATATATTTAGCTTTTATCGCTTTAAAACAAGAACCAGAGTATAGAGAACGCATAATTGCCTTTATGCTACTAAGTTCGGCATGTATGATTTTTGCATTTGTACAAGGTATGCAAAGCTCAGCATTAGAAAATTTTGTTGAGTTTAATACAAACAAGTCTTTATTTGGCATAACTATGGAGCCAGCAACTGTCAACACTTTTGAAAGTTTAGGTGTAATTATTTTTGGTTTCTTGTTAGCAATATTGTCAAAACGAAGACTAAAAAATGGTACTACACTCCCACCAGGTAGCTTAATCACTAGAGGTATTGGCTTATATATAATAGCTTTTATGATGATACCAATAGGAATATTATTAGCCAATAAAAATACTGGTACTGTTAATGTTATCTTTCCAATACTATTACTGTTAATCGTTGCTGCTGGTGAAATACATGTAAATGCTACTAGCTATGCTTTAGTTGGTGACTTAATCAAACCTGTTCATCAGGGAATTTTTACCGGCTATATGTTTGTAAATGTTGCTATTGGTATTGTAATCTCAGGACCTGTTTCTAATTATGCTATTGGTAACAAACTAAAAGCTGAAGATATTACTGCTTTAGGCACAAATCAAATGTACTCAAATATCTTTGTTTGCCTAACGGTTATTGCTATTATTTTAACTATTATTTTCTTCTTAATTTCGAAAAAAAATTAATAAAGTATTTGATAATATCAAGGAATGAATAAATTCTATGCAAAAAATATAAATCAGATTGGAAATATTGCTATTTAATAATTTGAAAAATATTTTATTTATAATCAATGGAAAATACATCTATTTTTTGGGTAAAAAACCATATTTATAATCTTATCAAAGTTTATTAAGACGTTCATTTTTCCAAGAAAGTACTTTATCCATACTAAAAAATGCTTTATTTAACCTTGTTGGTATTGCGTCTTTTAAATATTCTAGAGCTTTTTCTTTGTCTATCTTATTTGATTGAGGATCATCTAAGATCTGAGCATTTTTAATAGCAGCAGCAATAGTACCTTTGCGTATAAATACTCCGTTGAATATATCACCATCTACCCCATCCTTTAACATCTTTTCAGGTGTTACATAGTTACTTTCTTTCATAATAAGTCGTTCCTTATTCTTTTTTATTCGATGTATTTTTGTTACTTTTTTAGGTTCTGTGCACAAAAAACTTAAATTATATTGAAAATAGCTAAACCGCTGTTATTTAAGATTTGAAAAGCAATAAATATCAATGGTTTAGCAAATGAATTATCATATAAAAGAAGTATTCTGGTCAATTATTTTATCATTCTTAAAATCACAAAAAGGTATACATACCAATGATGAAGCCAAATTAAGATTGTTTATTGAAGCTGTATTTTATGTGTTACGTACAGGCTGTCAATGGAGAATGTTACCATTTTATTATGGTAAATATAGATCAATACATAAGCGTTTTAAAGATTGATGTGATAAAGATATATTTTCTAGATTATTTAAATCAGTACAAAACCCTGATTTACAAGAAGTCATGCTTGATTCAACAATAGCAAGAGCACATGCTTGTGCTACGGGATATGATAAAGATGATAACCAAGCAATTGGTAGATCAGTTGGTGGGATAACCACTAAAATCCATGCTATGACTGATGCTTTAGGTAATCCAATAGAAATATTGTTGTCAGAGGATAAAACTCATGATAGTAAAGTAGCTATAGATTTACTAAAAAATGTATATAATACAAAAGTTATCGCTGATAGAGCATATCATTCTAATGAAATCAGGCAGCATATTCAAGGTATATCCTCTGAAGCTGTTATCCCTTGTAAATCAAATACTCTAAACCATATACCTTTTGATAGTCATGTATATAAAGGCGGTATTATTCAACTATTTCCTTTTTATACTAAAATCTAATATTACCGAAATTTAAATGTAAAACATACACCTTAGTATATAGAATAATTTATATGTAAATTTACCATTCTTTTTAAGTAATTAAAGCTAACTTCCTATAAAGTAGCTATATTGATTTATCTTGGTTTATAGTTAATCCGAGAGTATTTTGTTAAACACATAAGAGATAGCATCACAAAATTTTTCAAAACTATTATTCACTTTTCTAAATATTTTTTTAAAGTTAGCCCAAACCTTTTCAATAGGATTTAAATCTGGAGAGTACGGAGGTAGATATAATATTTGTACATCAAATTTATTGGCTATTTCAATCAGCTTAGAGGATTTATGGAAACTAGCATTATCCATTACTATAGTAGTTTTAGGTTTTAATGATGGGCATAAGTGTTCCTCAAACCATTGATTAAAAATTTCAGTATTGGTATATCCACTGTACTCTAATGGAGCTATAATCTTTTTATCTGCATAATTATATCCAGCAACAATACTTCTTCTTTGTGTTTGATATGCTAAAACCTCACCATAACTAGGCTCACCAATTAGTGACCATCCTCTTAGGATAGAAAGCTTATTGTCACACCCCATCTCATCTATATAAAATAACAAGTTTTGAGCTATTTCTTTTAGTTTTTCTATATACTCCAACCTTTCATGTTCTTTTCTTTGCTTATATTTTGGAGTCTTTTTTTAAAACTAAAACCAAGTCTATTAAGACAATCATAAAATGTACTTCTTGGAATATCAGGGGCTAATGCTTCTTTTATATCTAATGCACTTGCATCTGGATGATCTATCAAATACTGTTCAATCAATGTTTTATCGGTAAAGCTAGCGACTCTGCCACAACCAACTCCTTGCTTTGAACTATAATCTCCGGTTCTTTTATAAAACTCTATCCATGAAACAACTGTACGCTTATCTATGTTAAAAAACTTACTCAGCTCGAACTCCGTCATACCTTCTTCATATTTATTAATTACGATGTCTCTAAAATATTGGCTATATGATGGCATTTTTATTAGACATTATAACATTTCTACAAATATCTTTTTCTACAAATATCTTTCGGATTAACTATATAGATATAAAAATACTTGAAAAAACTAACTTCCACTCTCATATAGTTATTTGTTTAAGATTATTTATAAATGTATAACAAGAGAGGGTTATATAAATGTCAGAAAAAAAATATACTTTTGAAACTGAGGTAGATAAATTACTTCATCTTGTAATTCACTCACTATATTCAAACCGTGAGATATTTTTAAGAGAGCTTGTATCTAATAGTTCTGATGCTATCGAGAAATTAAGATATGAGAGTATTTCAAACGCAGCTTTAAACGAAGATGATACTGATTATGCTATCAGAATTGATTTTGATAAAGATGCAAAAACTATAACAGTTAGCGATAATGGTATCGGTATGACTGAAGAAGAAGTCATCGAAAATCTCGGCACAATTGCTAAGTCAGGGACTAAGAAATTCTTAGAAAGTTTAACTGGTGATAAGAGCAAAGATAACGAGCTGATTGGTCAGTTTGGAGTTGGTTTTTATTCATCATTTATAGTTGCTGATAAAGTTACGGTTAGAACTAGAAAAGCAGGTCAAGATAAATCTCAAGCTACTAAGTGGGTTTCTGATGCACAGAATGGTTTTACAGTAGAGACAATAACTAAAGAAAAGCGTGGTACAGAAGTAATTCTTCATATTAAGAAAGAACATTTGGATTTGCTAGAATATCACGTGCTTAAAGGTTTAGTCAATAAGTACTCAGATTGTATCAATACACCAATTCAGATGAAGAAGGTTGAGTATGATAAAGATGGTAAGCAAACTGTTAAAGATGAATATGAAACAGTAAATAATACTAAAGCTATTTGGCTAAGATCTAAAGATGAAGTTACTGATGAGGAATATCAAGAGTTCTATAAGTATATTTCCCATGATTTTGCTGATGCTTTAATGTGGATACATAATAAGGTTGAAGGTAATCTTGAATATAATAGCTTACTTTATATTCCACAAAATAAACCTTTTGATTTCTGGAACAGAGATAAAGACTATGGTTTATCACTGTATGTGCGTAGAGTCTTTATTATGGAGAATAAGGAATTATTACCTCCATATTTAAGATTTGTTAAGGGTGTCATTGATTCTGCTGATTTACCACTTAATGTATCACGTGAGATATTACAGCATAATAAAGTTATTGATAAGATTAAAAAAGCAATAACGACTAAAATCCTAAGCGAACTTAAGAAGCTAGCTAGTAAGGATAAAGAAAAATACCAAAAATTCTGGGATAGTTTTGGTCAAGTGCTTAAAGAAGGTGTTTCTGATGATTACTCAAACAAGGAAAAGATTGCGGGCTTATTAAGATTTGCTACTACTCAAAGTGGCGACTCTAAGCAAACAGTATCTTTGGCTGATTATATTTCGCGTATGAAAGAAGGTCAAGATACTATTTACTATATTACTTCTGATAGTTATAAGGCTGCTGCGAATAATCCACAGCTTGAAGCATTCAAGAAGAAAGGTATCGAGGTTATCTTGATGACAGATAGAATCGATGAATGGATGATGTCTACTTTGACTGAGTTTGATGGCAAGCATATGAAATCAATTATCAAAGGTGATATTGATCTTGATAAGTTTGAAACTCCAGAGAACAAAGAGAAATTTGAGAAAGAAGCGAAAGACTTTGAGAAAGTTCTAAAAGAAATTAAAGAAGTTCTAAAAGATAAGGTCGAGGATGTACGTCTATCTAAGCGTCTGACAGATTCTCCAAGTTGTGTGGTTGTTAATGACTATGGTATGAGTCTACACATGCAAAAGATGATGGAAGAGGCTGGACAGTCATTTATGCCTGGTATGGGTATGAAACCAATCCTTGAGCTTAATGCTGAGCATAATTTGGTGCAGAAGCTTTAAAATGAAGCAGATACAGAAATATTTGCTGATTTATCTGAGCTTTTACTTCTTCAAGCTATGTTTGTAGAAGGTGCTAAGATAGAAGATCCAATGGCTTTTGTTAAGCTTGTGAATAAATATATCAGATAGTTTTTTCTTTTCTTTTTATCTTTAAAATTCTTCTTTATAATCTTTTAGTAGTGTTTTAATCTGCTAATATGATTTTATGCTATCTAAAATTTTTTAAAATCAATCAGAGATAATGCTCTAGAAGTTAATAAGTTTGTTTACAAGCCTTATGAGCTAACTGATGATATAGTCATTATCGAAAGGTCAATTTGGTAGGATATGAAAAAACATACATATACATTATATATAGTTAATCCGAGAGTATTTTGTTAAACACATAAGAGATAGCATCACAAAATTTTTCAAAACTATTATTCACTTTTCTAAATATTTTTTTAAAGTTAGCCCAAACCTTTTCAATAGGATTTAAATCTGGAGAATACGGAGGTAGATATAATATTTGTACATCAAATTTATTGGCTATTTCAATCAGCTTAGAGGATTTATGGAAACTAGCATTATCCATTACTATAGTAGTTTTAGGTTTTAATGATGGGCATAAGTGTTCCTCAAACCATTGATTAAAAATTTCAGTATTGGTATATCCACTGTACTCTAATGGAGCTATAATCTTTTTATCTGCATAATTATATCCAGCAACAATACTTCTTCTTTGTGTTTGATATGCTAAAACCTCACCATAACTAGGCTCACCAATTAGTGACCATCCTCTTAGGATAGAAAGCTTATTGTCACACCCCATCTCATCTATATAAAATAACAAGTTTTGAGCTATTTCTTTTAGTTTTTCTATATACTCCAACCTTTCATGTTCTTTTCTTTGCTTATATTTTGGAGTCTTTTTTTAAAACTAAAACCAAGTCTATTAAGACAATCATAAAATGTACTTCTTGGAATATCAGGGGCTAATGCTTCTTTTATATCTAATGCACTTGCATCTGGATGATCTATCAAATACTGTTCAATCAATGTTTTATCGGTAAAGCTAGCGACTCTGCCACAACCAACTCCTTGCTTTGAACTATAATCTCCGGTTCTTTTATAAAACTCTATCCATGAAACAACTGTACGCTTATCTATGTTAAAAAACTTACTCAGCTCGAACTCCGTCATACCTTCTTCATATTTATTAATTACGATGTCTCTAAAATATTGGCTATATGATGGCATTTTTATTAGACATTATAACATTTCTACAAATATCTTTTTCTACAAATATCTTTCGGATTAACTATATTTGTACAAAATATATAAATACTAGAAAAACCTATTAGGGAAAAAGAATTTATTTTAAGAAATGAAATTTAGATAGAATGCAAAGAATTATTCTTCGTCAGCTGCTTCTTCAACTTGAGGTCTGTCAACTAATTCGATGAAAGCCATAGGCGCTTTATCACCGAATCTATAACCACATTTAAGAATTCTAGTATAACCACCAGCTCTTTCTGCATAACGAGCACCAAACTCTTCAAAAAGTTTAGTTACAGCAGCTTTATTTCTTAAGAAATCAAAAGCTTGTCTTCTTAAAGCAACTGATTGTGCTTTGAACTCATTTGAGTTAGTGTCTAGTTCTTGTCTTAACTTATGCTCTCTCTTAGCTAAAGTTACTAGAGGCTCAACGATTGTTCTTAACTCTTTAGCTTTTGGTAAAGTAGTTTTGATAAGCTCATGATTAATCAAAGAAGCTGACATGTTCTTTAACATAGCTTTTCTATGACTACTAGTTCTACCGAACTTTCTACCTTGCTTACGATGTCTCATAGTAATTACTCCTTTATAGTTAATATTATATGATTACTATACTGTTATTTTCCTTCAACTAGCTCTCTAAAATTGTCAATTTGGACACCTAGAGACAAGTTATTATCTATTAAAATTTGTTTGATCTCATTGAGAGATTTCTTACCTAAGTTAGGTATCTTCATAAGCTGTGATTCAGAATACTGTACCAAATCACCAAGATACTTAATGTTTTCTGCACGCAGACAGTTAGATGATCTGACAGTTAGCTCTAAATCATCAATCGGCTTAAGAAGGATAGGATCAATATTAGAATCTATTAATACATCACCTGTTTTACCATTACTAGGTACTCTTAGAGATACAAATACTGATATTTGCTCACAGAAATACTCTAAAGCTTTCGTAACAGCTGCTAGTGGTTCTATAGTACCATTTGTCTTTACAAATACTTCTAAAGTTTCACTATCACCATTATCAAAAACCTCAAAAGCAACTCTTTTAATAGGATTAAAATCAGCATCTACAGCTATATCACCAACTCTCTCAAGCTCGGTTGGTATCGCAGAAAGTATTCCGACATTTCTACCTACACTCACTGTAGCAGTTAAGCTAAATGCTCTTTGGTTTGTCAAAGTAGCTATTGGCTGATCTTTATTTATTATTTCTACACCTTGAGTCGTCTTAAAATCTCCAGCGCTAACTACACCTGATTTATTTACAGATAGTTCTAAATCTAGTCTATCTATACCTGTATCAAGCTTTATCGCAACCTTTTTCAAATTAGAAACAATTTCAACAACATCTTCTTTTACATCTTCTAAAGTAGAATACTCATGTAGTACATTAGCGATGTTTACTTTAATTATAGATGCACCTGATAGTGAAGATAATAAAACCCTTCTAATAGAGTTACCAAGGATATGAGCCATACCTTTTTCTACAGGAGAAAGTTGGACTTTATAGCTAAAAGCTCCTAAGTCTTCTTTAAGCTGTATATTAGGTACAAATTCCAGTTTTGAATTATTATTACTCACTAAAAATCTCCTTGAAATAAGGCTATAAACGAGTCACTAAAAAATAATAATAAATTATTACTTAGAGTAAAGCTCGATGATTAATTGTTCATTTATGTCTGCTGATAACTCAGATCTATCTGGTGAAGATTTCATAGTACCTTCTAATGAATCAGTATTAACATCGATCCACGAAAGCTCTTTTCTATGCTTAGCAAGTTCTACAGCATTTTGAATTCTTAGTTGTTTCTTAGCTTTTTCTCTAACTGTAACTACATCGCCAGCTTTTACTTGAGCAGATGGCACGTTACAAGTATGACCATTCACCATGATACCTTTGTGAACTACCAGTTGTCTTGCTTCTGCACGTGTAGCAGCAAAACCCATTCTATAAACAACATTGTCTAGTCTTGATTCTAATAGCTCTAACAATGTAGCACCGGTATTACCTTTTCTTCTGCTAGCTTCGACATAGTATTTTTTAAATTGACCTTCTAAAATACCATACATACGACGAACTTTTTGCTTTTCTCTTAACTGTAAACCATAGTCAGATAGGCGCGCTCTTCTTGCTCCATGTTGACCTGGTGCAGTATTCATTTTGCATTTTTCATCGTTAGCTTTTACACCACTTTTTAAAAATAAGTCAGTACCTTCTCTTCTAGAAAGCTTACATTTTGGTCCTAGATATCTAGCCATTATTAATTTCCCTTTAAAATATTAAACACGACGTTTCTTAGGAGGACGGCAACCATTGTGAGGTAATGGAGTCACATCTGTTATGCTTGTTACTTTTAAGTTTTTAGCATTCAAAGCTCTAACAGCAGAATCTCTACCTGAACCTGGTCCTTTTACTAAAACATCTACGTTTTTTACACCATACTCAAGAGCCATATCAGCAGCTCTCTCAGCAGCTACCTGCGCAGCAAAAGGTGTACTTTTTCTCGAACCTCTAAAGCCACTACCACCAGAAGTTGCCCAAGATAAAGCATTACCTTGTCTATCTGTAATAGTTACTATAGTGTTATTAAAAGATGAGTAAATATGAGCAACTGCATCAGTCACTACTCTTTTTACTTTTTTCTTTGATGATCTAACAGACTTAGCCATATAATCTACCCTTTAATCTTAATAGTTATAATTGTATTATTACGCCTTAATTGGCTTTCTTGGACCCTTACGAGTACGTGCATTAGTCTTCGTTCTTTGTCCTCTTACAGGAAGGCTACGACGATGTCTTCTACCTCTGAAGCATCCTAAGTCCATAAGTCTTTTTATGTCCATAGAAACTTCACGGCGTAAATCACCTTCTACCGTAAATTTAGCAACCTCTGTTCTTAAAGATTCAACTTGTTCTTCTGATAAATCTTTAATTTTGACAGTTGGATCTACATTGCAAGTTTGGCAAATTTGTTGCGCTCTTGTTTTACCTATTCCATAAATTGAAGTTAATCCTATCACTGTATGCTTATGAACAGGAATATTAACACCAGCTATACGAGCCATCTACTTCACTCCTAATAATTATTCTTAATTTAGTTGCTATCTCATGCAATTTGTAACTTGCTAGGATAACTTTTTAAAAACAAATAATCAAGCTTTATTTAACTATGCTTGACTGACTATCCTTGTCTTTGCTTATGTCTAGGATCTGTACATATCACACGAACTACTCTATTGCGCTTGATAACTTTACAGTTTCTACACATTTTTTTAACTGAAGCTCTAACTTTCATTATATTTCTCCAAAAATATTTCTCTATTTTCTCTTACCACTAAGATTTGCTTTTTTTAGTAAAGAATCATATTGTGTTGACATCATATGAGATCTAACTTGAGCCATAAAGTCCATCATCACAACTACCACGATCAGCAAAGACGTACCACCAAATGTAAATGATAATCCTTGTGCAAAGAACTTCACTACGAAAATTGGTAATAAACATATAGCTGTGATATATAATGAACCAACCAAAGTTAATCTAGTCATAACTGCATCTATATACTTAGCTGTTTGCTCACCAGGTCTCACACCAGAAATATAAGCGCCTGATTTCTTTAAATTATCTGCTGTTTCTTTTGGATTTAATACCAAAGAAGTATAAAAGAAACAGAAAAAGATAATTGTCGCAGCAAAAACTACCGTATAAACTATACTGCCTGGCTGCAGCATCTCTGCAACATCTGCCAACCAACTAAGTGAATTATAGTTAGATAACCAACCAAGTAATACACCAGGAACCATCAATATTGATGATGCAAAAATTGCTGGAATTACCCCAGCCATATTTAATTTTAGAGGCAAGTGGCTAGTCTGAGCAGCAAACATTTTTCTACCTTGCTGTCTCTTAGCATAGTTTACTGTAATTTTTCTCTGAGCACTTTCCATAAATACTACAAATGCAATAACTAATAGTAGCAAAATTAAAAGCACCCATACAGACAAGTAAGATATTACATGCTGGTTAGCTTGTGATAATGTGTTTGAGATTTCAAACGGCAAGTTAGCAACAATACCTGAAAAGATTAGTAGTGAAATACCATTTCCAACACCTCTTTCAGTGATTTGCTCACCTAGCCACATCAAAAACATACTACCCGTTGTAACAGAAACAATAGTCGTCAAATAAAATAACGCCATATTATTTGTAGTTACTAAACCATCTTGATGTAATACAAATGCAACAATACCAAATGATTGTACTATAGCCAAAGCAAGAGTTAAATATCTTGTATATTGAGTGATTTTCTTTTGACCAGACTCACCTTCTTTTTTTAGCTCTATAAATTTTGGATATACAGCTGAAAGCATCTGAAAAATAATTGATGCCGAAATATAAGGCATCACACCCAATGCAAAGATACTCATTTGAGTAAGAGCGCCACCAGAGAACATATTAAACATACTCATCAAACCACCGGCTGATGAGTGTTGATTTGAAATAATCTCTACCAACTTAGTAGGATCTATATTTGGTATAGGAATATAAACTCCGAGTCTAAATACCAAGATAGCAATGACTACAAAAATCAGTCTAGATTTTAATTCACCTGTTGTACCAGAAGCACTATTATACTTTGACATATCTTTAATCTTACTCTACTTTACCGCCAGCTTTTTCGATAGCTTCTTTTGCACCTTTTGTACAAGCTATACCTTTTAGGCTAACAGCTTTTTGGATTTCTCCACTAGCTATTACTTTTACTGTCTTGATATCTTTTCTAATAAGACCAAAATCTTTTAGGGTATCTAATGTGACTTCATCAGCTACCACATTATTTAATTCATGAAGTCTGATTTCAGCAACATATCCTTTAGATGCAGAAGTAAAACCAAATTTTGGTAGTCTTCTTTGTAAAGGCATTTGTCCGCCTTCAAAACCTACTTTATGATAGCCACCTGAGCGCGCTTTTTGACCTTTGTGACCCTTACCAGAAGTTTTACCTAAACCACTTCCGATACCACGACCTAGTCTTTTTGGAGCGCTTTTTGAGCCAGCAGCAGGAGCAAGTGTATTTAATTTCATTTTATACTACCCCTCTATCTTAACCATATAATATATCTTGTTAGCCATACCACGATTCTCAGGAGTATCTAATACTTCTACAGTGTGGTTAATTTTTCTTAGGCCCAAACCTCTAGCTGAAGCTATGTGGTTTTCTTTACGACCAATTAGGCTTTTTACTAAAGTAACTTTAAATGTTTTAGCTTGAGTCATTTCTAATTACCCCTGGATCTCTTCAACAGATAGACCTCTCTTCTCAGCGATCTCATCTGGTGACTTAATTTTTGCCAAACCTGCAATTGTTGCTCTTACAACATTCGCTGGATTAGTTGAGCCGTATGTTTTTGCTAAAACGTTGTGTACACCAACTGCTTCAAAAACAGAACGCATAGCACCACCAGCAATAATACCAGTACCTGCAGATGCTGGTTGCATGAATACTTTAGAAGCACCATGGTTAGACATCACAGGGTACCATAAAGTATCATTATTTAAGTTTACTGATACCATGTTCTTTTTAGCGTTTTCCATAGCTTTTTGGATAGCAGCAGGCACTTCTCTTGATTTACCTCTACCAACACCAATTCTACCTTTACCATCACCCACAACAGTTAAAGCAGCAAAGCTCATAATTCTACCACCTTTTACTGTTTTTGAGTGTCTTTTAACACTAACTAACTTTTCAATCAGCTCTTCGTTTTTTTTCACTTCATTAGACATAATGAATAATCATCCATATTTTATTTATTAAAACTGAAGACCATGCTCTCTAGCAGCTTCTACTAAAGCTTTAACACGTCCATGATACTTATATCCAGATCTATCAAAAGCAACCTGTGAAATACCCTTTTCTTTACATCTGTCAGCAATGATTTCACCTACAATTGCAGCAGACTCAACATTACCTGTATATTTACATTTTGCTTTAACATCTTTTTCTACAGTAGACGCAGCTACTAATACAGTAGAACCATCACCAGAAATCACCTGCGCATAAACGTGTCTTGGTGTTCTATAAACACAAAGTCTAGTATGACCAAGCTCTCTTAGTTTAATTCTAGTACGCTTACTACGACTTAAACGAGCAGTTTTTTTATCCATAATTATACTATCCCTTACCTAACTACTTCTTCTTAGCTTCTTTCTTCGCTACATACTCATCTTCGTAACGAACACCTTTGCCTTTATAAGGCTCAGGCTTTCTATATTCTCTTATCTCTGAAGCTACCTTGCCCAAAAGCTCTTTATCAGCACCTTTTAGAATAATTTCTGTAGGAGCTGGAGTCTCAGCTGTTATACCTTGTGGCAACTTGTAAACTACAGGATGTGAGAAGCCTAAAGTAAGATTAAGCTCGTTACCTTGTGCTTTAGCACGATAACCAACACCAATAATTTTTAGCTTTCTCTCAAAGCCCTTACTAACACCTTCAACCATATTGCTAAGTATTGCTCTTGCAGTACCAGACTGTGCAACAGCATTTTTGCTGTTATTATTTAGCGTTATAGTCGCAACATTATCAGCAACACTAAAAGTCACATCAGTAGAAAAAGTTTTACTTAAAGTTGCTTTTGCACCTTTAACTTCAACCTTGTTACCAGCAGCAACATTAATCGTAACACCGCTTGGGATAACAACAGGTTTTTTACCTATTCTTGACATATCAATCTCCTTCCAAACTTAAGCTACGTAGCCAATTATTTCGCCACCAACACCAAGATCTCTAGCCTTTCTATCGCTTACTAAACCTTTTGATGTAGAAACAATAGCAACACCATAACCACCATATACCTTAGGTAGGTCTGCGTGTGACTTATAGATTCTCAAACTTGGTCTAGAAACTCTTTTGATCATTTCAATAACAGGAGCACCTGCATGATACTTAAGCTCTACTTCAATAGAAGGATGACCCATTGAAGTTGTACCTTTTGAACAACTTTTAATATAACCTTCGTTAACTAAAAAGTTCGCGATTTCCATTTTTATCTTTGAAAATGGTACAGAAACAAATTCTTTTTCAGCAGAAAGTCCGTTTCTGATTCTTGTAAACATATCCGCGATAGGATCTTGCATACTCATAACTTAAAATTCCTTATTACCAACTAGCCTTCTTCAAACCAGGAACATCACCTGCCATTGCATACTCTCTAAGCTTATTACGACATAAGCCGAATTTTCTGTATACAGCATGTGGTCTACCTGTAACCTTACATCTTCTTTGAACTCTAGAAGCTGATGAGTTTACTGGTAACTTTTGCAGTTTAATTTGAGCTTCCCATATTTGTTCTTCAGTAGAATTTATATCAAGAATAATAGCCTTAAACTCAGCTCTTTTTTGAGCATATTTAGCTACTAATTTTTCTCTCTTTAATTCTCTCTGAATCATTGATTTTTTTGCCATTTAAAACCCCAATTTAGATTAAGACTTAAAAGGAAAACCAAATGCTTTAAGCAAAGCTCTTCCTTGGTCATCATTTTTAGCTGTAGTAGTTATCGAAATATCTAAACCTCTGATAGAGTCAACTTTATCATAATCAATTTCAGGGAAAGAAATTTGCTCTCTCATACCCAAGCTATAATTACCTCTTCCATCAAAAGATTTAGCACTTAACCCCCTAAAATCTCTAATTCTAGGAATAGCAATTGTTATAAGTCTATCTAAAAATTCATACATACGATCGCCACGTAGCGTAACTTTAGCACCAATAGGCCATCCATCACGAATTTTAAAACCAGCAATTGATTTTTTAGACTTAGTAACAACTGGCTTTTGACCAGCAATAGCTGTCAAATCATTTAATGCAAAAGTCATAATCTTCTTATCTTTTGCAGCATCACCCACACCCATATTAAGAGTAATTTTCTTAATAGCAGGTACTTCCATTATATTATCTAAGCCAAGCTCAGTCTTTAACTTAGCAACAAGCTCTTTTTGATAATAATCTTTTAATCTTGCCATAAAACCCTAGTCCTATAAGTCTACAAGCTCGCCATTAGACTTAAAATAGCGAACCTTTTTCTCATCAACAAACTTATAACCCACTCTATCTGCTTTTTCAGTAGCTGGGTTAAAGATAGCAACGTTAGACGCATCAACAGGAAGCTCTTTCTCAACAACTCCATCTTCGATACCTCTATTTGGGTTAGGCTTAATATGTTTTTTAACAATATTTATACCCTCAACCAAAACTAAAGAACCGCCTTTAGCGAATGACTTAACAACACCTCTGCGTCCTTTATCTTTACCAGCGATAACTATTACATCATCGCCTTTTTTTAATCTATTCATTATCTACACCTCAATAAATAACTATAATACTTCTGGTGCTAAAGATACGATCTTCATAAACTTCTCAGTACGAAGCTCCCTAGTAACAGGGCCAAAGATACGAGTCCCAATCGGTTGTCCGTTAGCATTTAGAAGCACGGCAGCATTGCCATCAAAACGAACTTTAGAACCATCTTTTCTACGTACACCTTTAGCTGTCCTAACAACAACAGCATTATATACAGATCCTTTTTTAGCCTTACCTCTTGGAGAAGCTTCTTTCACAGTTACTTTGATAACATCTCCTATAGATGCATATCTGCGATGAGAACCACCCAAAACTTTTATACACTCTACTCTCTTAGCGCCACTATTATCAGCAACTTGGAGTTCTGTTTGCATTTGAATCATACAAATAACCCTTATTTATTATTATATAAGACTGCAGAGTAATTTCGCAGTCTGATAAATATACCAATAAACAAAAATAAAATCAAATTTATTATTTTTCTCTATGGATAATATCGACTAAACACCACTTCTTAGTTTTTGAGTATGGTCTAGTTTCTTTGAACTTGATAACATCACCTTCTTTACATTCATTATTTTCATCATGAACATAATACTTTGTAGTTTTCTTAACGAACTTACCATACAAAGGGTGCTTAACATATCTTTCAGCTCTTACAACTACAGTTTTATCCATAGCTACGCTAGAAACTTTACCTTCTAACAATCTAATTTTATCGCTCATCTCTCAAGGCACCTATTTATTCTTTTCTGATATTATTGTATTAATACGAGCAATATCCCTTTTAGCACTTTTGAACAAGTGATTTTTCTTTAATTGCCCTGTACCCTTCTGCATGCGAAGAGAAAATAACTGTTGCAATAACTCTATTTTCGCTTCTTGCAATTGGTCAATACTTTTACCTCTATAATCTTTTAAAGTATCTTTTCTTTTCATTACATCACCTGCTTTTCAACAAAAGTTGTCTGCACTGGCATCTTAGCAGCTGCTCTAGCAAAAGCTTCACGCGCTAATTCTTCTTTAACACCAGTGATCTCATATAGTACACGACCCGGCTGAATTTGAGCAACCCAATATTCAACTGAACCTTTACCTTTACCCATACGAACTTCAAGAGGCTTCTGTGTTATAGGTTTGTCTGGGAAGATTCTAATCCAAATTTTACCACCACGCTTAATGTGACGGCTAATCGCTCTTCTTCCTGCCTCGATTTGTCTAGCAGTGATTCTACCTCTAGATGTCGCTTGAAGACCAAACTCACCAAAGCTTACTTTATTACCTCTGTGAGCTAAGCCTCTATTACGCAACTTCTGCTGTTTACGAAACTTTGTACGCTTAGGCTGTAGCATTATTTAGCTCCTTTTTTATTATTTTTCTTCTCAGCGATCTGACCTGGAAGGATTTCACCCTTATAGATCCAAACTTTAACACCAATAACACCATAAGTTGTTAAAGCTTCCGCTGTAGCATAATCCACATCCGCTCTAAATGTTTGTAGAGGAACTCTACCATCCCTAGCCCATTCAGAACGAGCAATTTCAGCACCACCTAAACGTCCACTAACCATGATTTTGATACCTTTAGCACCTGATTTCATAGCAGCTTGCATTGCTTTTTTCATCGCTCTTCTAAACATTACTCTTTTCTCTAACTGTTGAGCAACACTTTCAGCAACTAATTTAGCATCGATTTCTGGCTTACGCACCTCTTCAATATTTATCTGAACTGGAATACCCATCAGCTTGTGAACTTCAGCACGTAACTTCTCAACATCTTCACCTTTTTTACCAATTACAATACCAGGTCTAGCTGTATGAATTGTAATTTTAGCATTTTGAGCAGGTCTCTCAATCTGAATCTTACTAACTGCTGCTGCTGCAAGTTTTTTATGCAAAAACTCTCTAACCTTAATATCTTCATTAAGTTTAGTAGCGTATCTAGAAGAGTCAGCATACCACATTGAACGCCAGTCTCTTATATAACCTAAGCGGATACCATTAGGATTTACTTTTTGACCCATTTTTACTACACCTCTTATTTTTTCTCAGCAACTTTCACAGTTATATGTGAAGTTCTTTTTAGAATACGATTACCACGACCTTTTGCTCTAGCTTCAAAACGCTTCATTGTAGGACCTTCATCAACGAAGATAGTCGACACTACTAAAGAGTCAACATCCATACCATCATTATGTTCAGCGTTAGCTACTGCAGAGTTCAAAACTCCCTTAATTAATACAGCAGCTTTCTTATTACTAAATGTCAAAAGATTAATAGCTTGCTCTACTGGCAGACCCCTGATCTGATCAGCAACTAATCTACACTTCTGCGCTGAGATTCTTGCAAATTTTAATTTAGCTTGTACTTCCATGTATCCTAACCCCAATTATTTCTTCTTAGCTTTTTTATCAGCTGCATGACCACGGTAGTTACGAGTAACAACAAACTCACCTAACTTATGACCAACCATTTCTTCAGTCATAAGAACAGGCACATGCTGCTGACCATTGTGTACAGCTATAGTTAAACCTATCATATCTGGCACAATCATTGATCTTCTTGACCATGTTTTGATTGGCTTTTTAGAATTACTTTCTTGCGCTTCAAAAACCTTCTTTAAAAGATGATGATCTACAAAAGGTCCTTTTTTTAATGAACGAGGCACAACCTTCTCCCTAATTACTTACGTTTTTGAACAATCAACTTATTAGAACGCTTATTTCTACGCGTCTTATAACCTTTAGTTGGGATACCCCATGGCGTGACTGGATGTCTACCACCAGAAGTACGCCCTTCACCACCACCATGTGGGTGATCTACTGGGTTCATCGCCACACCTCTTACGGTAGGTCTTATACCTCTCCAGCGCTTAGCACCAGCTTTACCTAAAGACTTCAAGTTGTGCTCAGAATTAGAAACAACACCAATCACCGCTCTACAATCTAAAAGCACTCTTCTCATCTCACCTGATCTTAGACGGATAATAGCATAAGCATTATCTTTACCAACCAACTGAGCAAAAGTACCTGCACTTCTGATCATTTGCGCACCTTTTTTAGGCTTCATTTCAATATTGTGAATTACTGTACCTAGAGGAATATTTCTCAAAGGCATACAGTTACCAACAGCAACATCTACTTTTTCACCTGAAATAACAGACATATCTTTCTTTAAACCCTTAGGCGCAACGATATATCTTCTCTCACCATCAGCATAAAGAACTAAAGCAATATTTGCACTACGGTTAGGATCGTACTCGATTCTCTCAACCTTAGCTGTTATATCATCTTTATTTCTTTTAAAGTCTACTATACGGTAATGCTGTTTATGTCCACCACCCTGATGACGAACTGTAATTCTACCAGTATTATTTCTACCAGCCTTGCTTTTTTTTACCTCTACTAAACCCTTAAATGGCTTACCTGTATGTAATTCTGTATTCTTTACGCTCACTACGTGGCGACGACCAGGTGAAGTAGGTTTAGCTTTTTTTATTTCAATCATGATTATAAACCTTCTTTAAAATTACTCTGCACCAACAAAATTGATATCATGTCCTTCAGCAAGCTTCACATAAGCTTTTTTCCATGCTTTAGTTCTACCCTCAACACGACCAAATCTACGCGCCTTACCCTTAACATTAAGGATATTAACTGACTCAACCTTAACTTCAAATAGCTTCTCTACAGCATTCTTAACATCTTGCTTATTTGCAAATCTAGCCACCTCGAATACTATAGTTGAATTTGCATCTGAAAGACCGTAAGTTTTATCAGAAACATGAGGTCTTATAACAGTTTTTAATAATTTTTCTTGAGAACTCATACTAACTTCTCCTCTATCTCTTTTATAGCTTTTTTAGTTAAAACAACGTTCTCAAAGCATACTAAAGAAACTGGATTAATTTCCACAGAATCACATACTGCCACATTCTTAAGGTTTCTAGAAGATAGGTATAAATTCTCACTAAACTCTTCTACACCAACAACAAAAAGCACGTCTTTAACCCCTAAAGAGTCAATCACAGATTTAAACTCTCTTGTTTTTGGAGTTTCTAATTTCAACTCTTCAACAATAGTCATTCTACCTGATCTTAATAGTTCAGATAAGATCGACTTAACTGCGCCTGAATACATTTTACGATTCACTTTTTGCTTATAACTCTTAGGCTTAGCTGCAAATGTAACACCACCTTTTCTGAAGATAGGTGAACGGATAGTACCCGCTCTTGCTCTACCTGTACCTTTTTGTCTCCAAGGTTTAGCACCGCCACCAGAAACTTCTGATCTAGTTTTTTGAGCTTTTGTACCTTGACGAGCGCCTGCCATATAGGCAACAACAACCTGGTGAATTAAGGCTTCATTATAGTCTGCCGCAAAAACACCTTCCGCAACACCTAAAGATCCAGCCTCTTGACCAGCCAAAGATTTTATATTTAAGTCCACAACAACTCTCCGGTATAATTAATATTTATCTACTAACTTTTCACAGCTGGAGTAACGATAATATCTCCACCAACTGAACCAGGAATACCACCCTTTAAAAGCAATAAACCATTTTCCGCGTCCACTCTCACAACCTCAAGAGACTGAATAGTAACGTTCTCATTACCTAAATGACCAGCCATCTTTTTGTTTTTAAAGACTCTACCAGGTGTTTGGTTTTGACCTGTAGAACCATGAACTCTGTGAGATAGTGAGTTACCATGAGTAGCATCTTGAGTTGCAAAATTATGGCGCTTAACACCACCTTGAAAACCCTTACCCTTTGAAACACCTCTTACATCTACTTTTTGCCCTGCTTCGAACATAGTAGCATCAAAAGACGAACCAACTTGATATTCAGCTGCTGCATCAACAGTAAACTCCCATAAACCTCTACCAGGCTCAACACTAGCTTTCGCATAGTGACCAGCCATAGGCTTATTTACATTTGAACGCTTTTTAAAACCAGTAGTTACTTGAATAGCATTATAACCATCCTTTTCAACAGTCTTAACTTGAGTAACCTTGTTAGGCTCAACTTGGACTACTGTTACAGGAATAGAAACACCATCTTCAGTAAAAATACGAGTCATACCACATTTGCGACCAACTAATCCTAAAGACATTATTATATCCTCTATTATTATTATATTAACTCTGCGATTACGATTGACCCCAGAGACCTAATTAATACTATTTTTGAAAACTTTCAAAAAAGTAACGTATATATTAGCTTAAACTGATCTGAACATCAACACCTGATGCTAAATCTAGCTTCATAAGCGCATCTACAGTTTTATCTGTAGGTTCAACAATATCGATTAATCTCTTGTGAGTTCTAATCTCATATTGATCTCTTGCTTTCTTATTTACGTGCGGAGAAATAAGAATTGTAAATCTCTCTTTACGCACTGGTAAAGGAATAGGTCCTTTAACTTGAGCCCCTGTTTTCTTAGCAGTATCAACAATTTCTTGTGTAGAAATATCAATAAGCTTATGATCAAAGGCTTTTAATCTAATTCTGATACGTTGATTATTTATAGCCATTTTAATTAATCCTTCTAAAATTATGAGTTATGTGACTTGATGATTTCATCAGCAATGTTATTTGGTACTTCAGCATACTTCTTAAACTCCATAGAGAATGAAGCTCTACCTTGGCTAATAGAGCGCACATTAGTAGCATAACCAAACATTTCTGCTAAAGGAACTAGAGCATTTATAACTCTACCACTTGGGTTTTCATCCATACCCTCAATAATTCCTCTTCTTCTGTTTAGGTCTCCCATAACATCACCTAAGTAATCTTCTGGAGTTACAACCTCAACCTTCATGATTGGCTCTAGGATACAAGCATTAGCCTTTTTAGCACCTTCTTTAAGTGCCATAGAACCAGCAATCTTAAATGCCATCTCAGATGAGTCAACATCATGATATGAACCATCATATAAAGTTGCTTTAACGCCAATCATTGGGTAGCCTGCTAAAACACCATTATTCAACTGCTCTTCGATACCTTTAGCAACTGAACCAATATACTCTTTAGGAACTACACCACCAACAACCTCATCAACAAACTTAAAGACTTTAGCTTCACCGTTCTCATCAACTTCATCCAAAGGCTCAAATCTGACAAAAACGTGACCATACTGACCACGACCACCAGATTGACGCACAAACTTAGCTTCCTGCTCGACTTTTGATCTAATTGTTTCTCTATATGCAACCTGTGGATTACCAACATTAGCTTCAACTTTGAATTCACGTCTCATACGATCAACAATAATATCTAAATGAAGTTCACCCATACCAGAAATAATTGTTTGACCACTCTCTTCGTCAGTTTTAACCCTAAATGATGGATCTTCAGCTGCAAGTTTACCTAAAGCGATTGACATCTTCTCTTGATCAGCTTTCGACTTAGGCTCAACAGCAACAGATATTACCGGCTCTGGGAAATCCATTTTTTCTAAGATTACTACATCTTCTTGATCACAAAGAGTATCACCAGTTGTAACATCTTTTAAACCAATACATGCAGCAATATCACCAGCACGAACTTCTTTGATTTCATCACGCTTATTAGCATGCATCTGTACGATACGACCTACACGCTCTTTTTTACCCTTAACCGGGTTATAAACAGCATCACCAGACTTAAGCACACCCGAGTAAACACGAATAAATGTTAGGTTACCAACAAATGGGTCTGTAGCTAGCTTAAATGCTAATGCCGCAAATGGCGCATCATCAGACGATGGTCTAGAAGCTGGCTCACCATCTTCTGTTTCACATTTAATAGCTGGAACCTGGTTTGGCGCAGGAAGATATCTAACCACACCATCAAGAACTGCTTGAACACCCTTGTTCTTAAATGCCGAACCACAGAAAGCAAGAACGATTTCATTATTAAGAACTCTCGCACGCAGACCTTGATGAATCTCATCTTCAGAAAGTTCACCACCCTCAAGATATTTCTCCATAAGCTCTTCTGAAGCTTCTGCAGCCGCCTCGATCATCTCCATACGCAATTCTTCCGCTCTATCCTGAAGATCTGCAGGGATATCAACAAGCTCATAAGTAAGACCCATGTCTTCCTCATTCCACATAATTGCTTTCATTCTGATAAGGTCGATCACACCCTTGAAGTCTTCTTCAGCGCCGATGTTTAGCTGCACAGGAACAACATTTGCTTTCAATCTTGTTTTAATCTGAGCACATACTCTTTCAAAATCAGCGCCCGACCTATCCATTTTGTTTACAAATACAATTCTTGGAACACCGTACTTGTTAGCTTGGCGCCATACAGTCTCAGACTGAGGCTCAACGCCAGATGAACCACAGAACACCACAACCGCACCATCTAGAACACGTAAAGAACGCTCAACCTCAATCGTAAAGTCAACGTGGCCTGGAGTGTCAATAATGTTAATACGATGTTTTTCAAACTGTTGATCCATACCAGACCAGAATGTAGTTGTCGCAGCAGAAGTAATTGTAATACCTCTTTCTTGCTCTTGCTCCATCCAGTCCATAGTAGCAGCACCATCATGCACTTCACCAATCTTATGAGATAAACCAGTATAGAACAAAATACGCTCTGTAGTAGTAGTTTTACCTGCATCAACGTGAGCACAGATACCAATATTTCTATATTTTTCTAAAGCCGTATTACGAGGCATCTTCTAATCTCCTATTACCATCTAAAGTGAGCAAATGCTTTGTTAGCTTCAGCCATCTTATGAGTATCTTCTCTCTTCTTGACAGCAGCACCTCTACCCTCTACAGCTTCGAGAATTTCAGCAGCCACTCTATCACCCATAGTATTCTCTTTTCTCTTACGTGCAGCATCGATGATCCATCTCATACCTAAAGTCTGACGACGCTCTGGTCTAACTTCTACAGGAACTTGATATGTAGCACCACCAACACGACGAGACTTAACTTCCACCATTGGGCTAACACTTTCCAACGCTTTTTCAAAAACTTCAACTTCATTAGCTGAAGCATCTTTTGCTTTAATTTTATCAAACGCACCATATACTATTTTTTCTGCTATCGATTTCTTCCCGCTTAGCATTATATGGTTAACAAACTTAGCAACAACCTGACTCTTATATTTAGGATCAGGTAGAATATCTCTTTTAGGAGCTCTATTTCTTCTAGACATTTTTACACCTTCTTCAAATGTTAAATTTTAAACACAAATTAAGACTTAGGACGCTTTGTACCATACTTGGAACGACCGTGCTTACGATTATTAACACCTGAAGTATCTAAAGCACCCCTAACAATGTGGTAACGCACACCTGGCAAATCTTTTACCCTACCACCCCTGATAAGCACTACACTGTGCTCTTGCAGGTTGTGACCTTCACCACCAATATAGCTTGTCACTTCAAATCTACTCGTTAATCTTACACGAGCCACTTTTCTAAGTGCTGAGTTAGGCTTCTTAGGAGTTGTAGTATAAACCCTAGTACAAACCCCTCTTCTTTGAGGACACGCCTTTAACGCAGGAACTTTAGACTTAACAACCGATCTCTTGCGAGGGTTGTTCACCAACTGATTTATAGTTGCCATTAGTTATTATTCTCCGTTTTTTATCAGTTTTTATATCAAATTAATCCAAACACTCAATAAGAGCATTTGCTATGCAAAAATAGCATTAGACAATAATAATATCAAAAAAGCAAAGAAAAGCAAAGAAAAACTAATTAGTTATCAGAAGCACCAAAAACTGATTTAAAAGCCACATAGAGATAGTTACACATAGAATAAATAGTTAGTATAACCGCAACATAAAGCATTAAGAAACCTAAGAATATAAACCAAGTATTGAAACTCGTATAGTCTATAGAATGTCTAAAATCTATAGCTGGTTTGATTAAAAATATAAATAATGCTGCCATTTGTGCTGCAGTCTTCACTTTACCCCAAACACCAACCTTAACAACACTACGCTGACCGAGTTCAGCCATCCATTCACGCAAAGCTGAAACAACAATTTCTCTACAAATCATCACAATAGCAGGTATTGTTGTCCACCAATATGGATACATCTCTATAAACAAACAAAGCGCCGTAGCAACAATAAGCTTATCCGCAACAGGATCTAAAAATGCACCTAGCTTACTAGTTTGCTTCCATTTACGTGCCAAATAACCATCCAACCAATCAGTTGCTGCCCCAAGTAAAAATAAAGTCGCCGTAATACCATGATGGTGTGGAAACTCAAAATAATAACATATAACTATAAAAGGAATTAATATCAAACGACCAAAAGTCAGAATATTAGGGATATTAAAAAACATAAATCAAACCCCTGTATGTCCAAAGCCGCCAGTAGCTCGGACACTTTGCTGTGAAAAATCTTCAACAATCTCAAAATTTGCTTGTACCACAGGAACAATTACAAGCTGAGCGAATCTCATTAGCGGTTCTATTTCAATAGTCTCTTGTGAGCGATTAAAACAAGAAACCATAAGCTCACCTTGATAATCAGAATCTATAAGCCCCGTACCATTTCCTAGCACCAAACCTTTTTTATGTCCCAAACCAGATCTTGGTAAAATCATTGCTGCATAATTTGGATTAGCAATATTAATAGCTATACCAGTTGCAACAAGTTTACATTCACCCGATTTAAGATAAATACTCTCAGAGATACATGCTCTTAAGTCAATAGCTGCTGAACCTTCAGTCGCATAACCGGGTAACTCTTTTATAAGTTCTTTATTTAAAATTTTTAGCTCTACCTTCATATCTTCCCCCTAAAAAACAAAAACTCCCGCTAAATAACCAAGCAGCACAAATATTGGTAAAGTTGGCATATATCCATCCAACCTATCAAGCACTCCACCATGCCCAGGTAAAATATTGCCACTATCCTTGACACCAGCTATTCGCTTCATCATACTCTCAAAAACATCACCAACAACAGATAACAACGCAATTAAAGCAGATACTATAACCATATAAATATACTGTCCAAAACTTAAATTCATATAGACAAGAAAAATCACTGCAACAATAACAGCACAAATCAAACCACCCAATAAACCTTCAATAGTTTTATTTGGACTTAGTCGTGGTAACATTTTACGTTTACCAATAGCTTTGCCAGTAAAATATGCTCCACTATCAGCTGCGGCAATTACCAAGATAAACATAAATATCCATGCAACACCATTAGTATGTAGTATATATAATGATGCAGCAAAAGGAGATATAGTAAATACGCCCATCACAAGCATTTCATTAGTTGCTATTGCATCGATTTTCTGACGCTCATAACTAGCTAATTTATAGATCGCATACAACCAAAATATTGGGAATATATATTGAAGATATATAAAAAACTGTGCAACCACAAAAACCACTATCGTAAATATAATAAGATTTTTAAATATTGACTGCTGATCAATTTTTGCAAGTTTCAACCATTCATACGCTGATACTAAAGTAACTAAAAATACACCAACACCAAACAGATAGTCAGAAGCAAAAAATAAAAAACCAAAAACCACAGCGACCAAAACTATACCAGTCACAATCCTTTCTTTCATAAATTCCTCTTAATTAAATTTGTTCACCACTTTTGCCAAATCTTCTTTGACGAGAATAAAAATACTCAACAGCTCTAGTTAATTCTTGCTTAGAAAAATCTGGCCACATAATATCTGTAAAATACATCTCCGCATAGGCTAACTGCCACAACATAAAATCACTCAGACGCACTTCTCCACTTGTACGAATAAGTAAATCGACAGGCATATTACCCCCAACCAAATATTTAGCGAAACTGTTCTGATCAATCTCATCAACACTAAGCTTACCAATATCAACTTCTCTAGCAATAGCTCTAGTAGCCTCAACTATATCCCATCGACCAGCATAATCAACAGCCAATCTAAGCTTTAGTCCTGTATTTGACTTAGTTAATGACTCACTATATTCAATCATACCAATAAGCTTATTAGACAAGCGTGAGCGATCTCCAACAACAGTAACAACAATATTATTATCATGTAGCTTTGGAGTTTTATCTTTTAGAGTTTTATAAAAAAGATCCATAAGATCACTGACTTCTTGAGCTGGTCTTAACCAATTATCTCGACCAAATGCAAAAAGAGTAAGCATTTCTATATTATTCTCAACACAGTACTCTATAGTTGCATCAACACTCGAGACCGAATTTCTATGACCAAATATTCTCGGCTTTAATCTACTCTTTGCCCACCGACCATTACCATCCATAATAATAGCAAGATGCCTTAGAATATTTTCTTTAGCCGATGTCATAAATATTATGAAAAAAATTAAGTTAGCTAAATGATAAGAAAGAATAAACAAAAATACAAGTTATTATTGGGAAATCTAAGCAATTACACAGCCATTAGATCTTGTTCTTTTTTAGCTGCAAGAGCATCAGCCTGAGCAATCATTTTATCAGTAATCTTCTGAATATCATCTTCAGCTTTTTTAGCTTGATCCTCAGTGATTTCTTTTTCTTTTAGAAGTTCTTTGATATCACCATTAGCATCACGACGAATATTTCTGATAGATACCCTACCCGCTTCAGTTTCAGATTTAACTAGTTTAACTAATTCTTTTCTTCTCTCCTCATTCAAAGCAGGCATAGGGACTCTTAATGAATCACCCAAGTTAGTAGGATTAAGCCCGAGATCAGAAGTCAATATAGCTTTTTCAATCTTGCTCGATAAACCTTTTTCCCAAGGAGTAATCCCCAAAGTTCTAGCATCAAGCACAGTAATATTAGCTGCTTGAGTTATTGGCGTCTCAACACCATAATAATCTATTGTAACATGTGCTAATAGATCAGGATGTGCTCTACCAGTTCTAATTTTTGCCAAATCATCAGCTAAAACCTCTAATGATTTTTTCATTCTATTCTCAGCATCTTTTAGAATATCATTTATCATAAAAAATAATCCTTTTTAAAAAAATTAATTAGTCTAAAGTAACCCAAGTACCATACTTTGAGTCCAAAACAGCATCAACTAAAGCGTTAGGCTGAGTTAAATCAAATACATATATCGGAATACCGAAATCTCTACACTGAGTAAATGCTCCCAAATCCATCACATTAAGTTCTTTACTAACCACTTCTGAAAATGTGACTTTATCAAAACGCTTAGCATCTGAATATTTGTTTGGGTCTTTATCATACACGCCATTAACTGTCGTAGCCTTTAACAAAGCATCAGCACCAATTTCAACAGCTCTTAAACTAGCAGTAGTATCAGTTGTTACAAATGGGTTACCAGTACCACCTGCAAATATCAAAACCCTACCCTTGGCAAGTTCTTGATTAAATTCATGCGCACTAGCAACTTTCAACAACCCATCCACTCCTTTTGCTGAAAAAACCTCAGCATCAACACCTTCACTAATAAGCATATCACGAAGAGCTAAAGCATTAATCATAGTAGCAATCATCCCCATTGAGTCAGCAGTAGCTCTTCTAATTTTGTTACCAAAATTAGCTCTACCACCACGCAAAATATTACCACCGCCAACCACTAAAGCAAGCTCAACACCAAAATTAGTAAGAGTTTTAATCTGATTTATGATAGGTTGAGCAGATTCAACATTTATACCAAAACCCTGATCTGCAGATAAAGATTCTCCACTTAACTTAAGAAGAATTCTCTTAAGTTTAGGGAGTTTTTGAGAACATTCTGACGAATCATTAGACATATATTAACCTTTAATTTGACTCATCACCTCTGCTGCGAAGTCTTCTTCTTTCTTCTCGATACCTTCACCAACATCTAATCTGATGAAATTAACTACTTTAGCTCCTTTATCTTTAACTAGCTTCTCAACTTTTATAGCAGGATCTTTAACAAAATCTTGGCCTAAAAGAGCAACTTCATCTAGGAACTTACGAATTCTACCAACAATCATTTTCTCGATGATTTCAGCTGGCTTACCACTTTCTTTTGCTTGAGCTGTGAAGATTTCTTTTTCTTTAGCTACAACATCCGCTGGCACCTGATCACCTGAAACAACCATAGGGTTTGCAGCAGCAACATGCATAGCAACATCTTTAGCAAGATCTTCATCACCACCCTCTAGTGCAGCAACCACACCAATCTTACTACCATGGATATAAGCACCTAAAGTCTCAGCCTCAACAGTCTTAACTCTACGCACTTGAATGTTTTCACCAATTTTAGCAATTAGTGATTTTCTAACTTCTTCAACAGTTTCACCATTTGAAGTTTTAGCAGCCAAAACTTCTTCGATAGTCTTAGCATTAGCAGCATGAGCAGCTTTTACAGCTTCTTGAGCAAACTTCTTGAAAGTCTCATCTCTAGCAACGAAATCAGTCTCTGAATTAATCTCAAGCAAAATAGCTCTACCGTCAGCAGCATAAACTTCAATGACACCTTCAGCAGCAACACGTGAAGCTTTCTTATCAGCCTTTGCTTGACCAGAAATTCTCATTTCTTCAGCAGCTTTTTCAATATCACCAGCAGCGGCAACTAGAGCTTTTTTGCACTCCATCATACCTGCACCAGTTCTTTCTCTAAGTTCTTTTACTAATTTAGCAGAAATATTTGACATTGTTTTATCCTTGTTTGTTTCTTATGCTTGAGCGGCTTCATCAGCTTTTGCTTCAACTGCTCTATCTAGACCTTGAGCATCAATAACAGCATCGGCAAATTTTTTCATATAGAAAGATATTGACTTAACAGCATCATCATTACCTGGGATTATATAATCAATACCTTCTGGGTTTGAATTTGTATCTACGATTGCTACAACTTTGATACCTAGCTTTTGTGCTTCTTGAATAGCGATATGCTCTTTGTTGCTATCAATAACAACGATTGCATCAGGTAAACCGCCCATTTCTTTGATACCACCAAGAACTTTCTCTAATTTTTCGATAGTTCTAATATTTTGTAACATCTCTTTTTTAGTAAGAGATTCTAAAGTACCATCTTCTCTCATTTTTTCTAGTTGTGCCAATCTCTTGATAGACTGTCTAACCGTTTTGTAGTTAGTAAGCATACCACCTAGCCATCTATGGCTTACAAATGGCATACCACATCTTTTAGCTTCAGCTTCAACGATATCTTGTGCTTGTCTTTTTGTACCAACAAATAGAATTTTTCCACCGTTAGCAACAGTTTTACCAACAAAGTTAACCGCATCTTGGAAAAGCGGAACTGTTTTTTCTAGGTTAATGATATGTACACCATGATTAATACCAAAGATGTATTCTTTCATTTGTGGATTCCAGAAAGCCTTTTTGTGCCCGAAGTGAACACCAGCCGATAACATTTCTTTCATTAAAGACATTTTATTTTCCTTATTTGGGTTATATCTAGTATCTTAGTTACGCCAATTATCATTAAAGACACCCTTTGACATAAAATTATCAAGATACATGATTTATTAATTAAACATTCTACTCATATGAAGTATAAGCTGTAAAATTTTACCACAGTTAATTTATAAATTACAAAAGGTATTTTATATTTGTTTTAAATGCTAAAATACATCAAAATGACTAAAAATAGATTTCTCAAAATGATCTCACTAATCGTTGCTTATGATAAAAACTTTGGTATAGGTAAAGAAAATACTCTAGCATGGAAACTATCAGAAGATCTTAAGAACTTTAAAAAAATAACAGAAAACAACTATATTGTTATGGGTAGAAAAACCTTTGAATCGATTGGTCGCCCACTACCGAATCGTAAAAATATTATTTTAACTAGAGACAAAGATTACAAACAAGATAAATGTTTAATAATAAATAGTACTCAGGATATTTTAAATTTTGCTGAATCAAAACCACACTACGAAATATTTATAATCGGTGGTGCACAGATCTATAAAGAATTTCTAAAATACGCAGATAGATTGTATATAACCGAAGTTGATGCAGAAATGACTGATCTTGATGCTTTCTTTCCACAATGGGATAAATCAAAATATAAACGTATTGGTCACAAACAATTCAAAAAAGATGATAAAAATGAGTTTGACTTTACATTTAGCGTCTTTGAAAAAAATAAAAATTTGTAATTTAGTCAGACCATTTAAGTAGAATTTTGAGTAATCATAATGTAGATTTAAATTACACAGAATATTAAATTTTTTAATCCAATGTCAGCTCAAGTCTCAGATGCAGTCTTAATGGTCGATCCAGAATACTTTGCTTTAAATACTCAAAAAACAGACAGTGATGATGCTTTTAGAAGAGCAGTTAGATTAAATGAGAAAGCCATCCAAGCCTTAGCTCGTGATGAGTTCTATGAAATGGTCAATTACATAAGATCTAAAGATATAAAAGTGATTATCATGAAATCACCAAAAAATGCAGCTGATGCTGTATTTACAAATGACTGGCTATCTACACATATAATCAATGGTCAAGGTTATATTTTTATATATCCGATGTATTCAGAGAGTCGCAGATGTGAAATACAACCCCAACAACTCTTGCAAACTCTAGAGTCAGAACTTAAAATTAAATATAAACTTAAAGATTTTCGTGGCGATCATTCAGAAGCACTTGAGGGTAATGCCGCTTTGGTTTTTGATAATTCCACTAAAAAAGTTTTTCTATCCAAATCACCACGTGCAGATGAAAAATTAGCAAAAAAAGTAGCTGATGAATTAGGGTACGAACTAATAACATTTACAAGTTATGATCATAAAGATAGACCAATTTATCAAACAACGTAAATGCTAAGCATTGGAGAAAAACTAATATTTGTCTGCTTAGAGTCTATAAAATGCGATAAAGACCGAGATATAGTTGCTCAAGCCCTGCATCAATCTAACAAAACAATAGTAGATGTATCACAAAAGCAAGTCCATCTACGCTGTTGTAATAGTTTAGAAGTAAAAAACAAACAAGGCAAAAGTTATCTGATCTTATCAACAACAGCAGATATGGGATTTACCGATCAGCAAAAACAACTTATAGATCTTCACTGCACAAGGCTTCTATGTCACGTAAAAACTATTGAAGATGTCGGTGGTGGTACTGCTAGATGTATGGTAGCAGAGATACTAAAACCATAAAATACTAGGCAAAGTCAATTTTAAAAAATTTTATGATATTTTTTATGAGTTATTTAATATTTTGGCATCCCGTAGGGGATTCGAACCCCTGTTGCCGCCGTGAAAGGGCGGTGTCCTAGGCCTCTAGACGAACGGGACTTAAGACTTAAATCACTGTCTCCAGCGATATGATGTGTATTATAATGACTTTTATAGCTTAGTCAAGAACTTTTGTAAAAAATTATACACAATACGTTCCGTAATCAAAAATACAAGAGCTCATACAAATAAAATAATTATAGTTTATTACAAGCAATTACATATTAAGCTATAATATGCTGTTTGCAAAAGTTTTTTGCCTTAAGAGAAAACAGTAACAAATTAGCATTACGATAAAGAACACTAAAACTGAAGATATAGAATCTAACTCATTTACACCTTGAAAATATGCCCCAATTACCGTTAATATCATGTAGAAAAAAATACTCCATGAAGAAGCAAATGCTTTCTTAATACCTTTAGCTGAGCGATAATAACTTAAAGCATAAACTGCAAATAAGATAAGATGTATGATTAATGAAAATAATACCGCTTTGAGACCAGACTGTATTATTAGATAAGACACCAATAAATATACAAACCCACTTAATATACGTCCACAAGGAACATGAAAAATATCACTAGTCTTTTTCATTTCTTTATTTAGCTTAACATACGCGATAGGTATTGCCACACAAGTTAAAAGCTGAAAAACAGCAACAACAATCATTAGCTGTTGCCAACTTCTAAAGAACAAAACTATAGCTATACATATGAGTAATCCAAAAATCAATGATCTTCTGGAGAGATTAAACTCTTCATTCATTTTTGCAAAAAATGCTGGCATTTGCTTATCTTGTGCCATACCGGTAAATATTCTTCCAGCTGAGCCTGCATAAACTGTTGCCGTACCAGATGGACTTATCGCAGCATCTATATACAAACATATTGCAAATACATTTAGATTAAGTAGCAACATTAACTGAGCTAGTGGAGACGTGAAGTTTAACTGGTGCCAACCATGAGCTAAAAAGCTACTTGGTAATGCTCCAATAAAAGCAACTTGTAGCATTAAATAAACGATCAAACATATTAATATACATCCTGTTAGTGCCAAAGGAATATTACGTTTTGGATTTTTAATTTCTGAACAAAATGTCGCTATAGTTCCAAAACCATAGAAAGAATAGAAAATACCACAAGTAACTACTGCAGAAAAAACCGCACCATAACCATAAGGATTAAAACTATTATGATATGCAACAAAGTTATGTGAATTATATGAGGTATAAAACAGTACTATTGCTGTTAGTACAGGAACACCAACCTTAAATATAGTCATAAAATTAGTAAACTTAGTTAATGTTTTAACACCCCAGTAATTAATTAAACCATAAAAAATATTAAAACCACTACACATAATATGCCTAAATAAGTAAGATTATGATTAGTAAATATATAAGGCTCAATCTTTGGATAAGCCGTGCTTAAATATTGAATTGTTGCTTGGGCTTCTGATGGAATTGTTAAGAGTAATCCAACCCAATTTGAAATTGCTACTACAAACCCCATATCTGGATTATGACTAATAGTTAATAACCTACCAAAAAGCCCTCGAACAGGTCTAAATGAAGCGACCTCACCAAGTAATAATGACAAGATTAAAACCATTCCTGCACCAATTAACCAAGATATTACAGATGCTGAACCGGCTTGTTTTGAAGCATAATACGCCGCAAACAACCAACCGCTCCCTATAATACAACCAACTCCAATAGCAATTGCGGAAAATAGTCATGGACCACTATTTATGTTCTTATTCTCCATAATTTTAGTACTTATTTAAAATAATAATTTTTACAGTCTAACAAAAAAATACTCTGCTCGATAATTTACTACAGCAAATTAAAAAATGATAAAAATGACTATATTTTGCTATCAACCAGGTTCTGTGCACAAAAAACTTAAATTAGATTGAAAATAGCTAAACTGCCGTTATTTAAGAGTTGAAAAGCAATAAATATCAATGGTTTAGCAAATGAATTATCATATAAAAGAAGTATTCTGGTCAATTATTTTATCATTCTTAAAATCACAAAAAGGTATACATACCAATGATGAAGCCAAATTAAGATTGTTTATTGAAGCTGTATTTTATGTGTTACGTACAGGCTGTCAATGGAGAATGTTACCATTTTATTATGGTAAATATAGATCAATACATAAGCGTTTTAAAGATTGATGTGATAAAGATATATTTTCTAGATTATTTAAATCAGTACAAAACCCTGATTTACAAGAAGTCATGCTTGATTCAACAATAGCAAGAGCACATGCTTGTGCTACGGGATATGATAAAGATGATAACCAAGCAATTGGTAGATCAGTTGGTGGGATAACCACTAAAATCCATGCTATGACTGATGCTTTAGGTAATCCAATAGAAATATTGTTGTCAGAGGATAAAACTCATGATAGTAAAGTAGCTATAGATTTACTAAAAAATGTATATAATACAAAAGTTATCGCTGATAGAGCATATCATTCTAATGAAATCAGGCAGCATATTCAAGGTATATCCTCTGAAGCTGTTATCCCTTGTAAATCAAATACTCTAAACCATATACCTTTTGATAGTCATGTATATAAAGAAAGACATTTGATAGAGAATTTCTTTTCTAAAATTAAGCATTTTAGAAGAGTATTCTCTAGATTTGATAAAACCATTTCAGCATATATAGGAATGATTAAATTAGCTTGTACTTTTATTTGGTTACGATGAATATTTATTTTTGTGCACAGAACCTAATTATTTTTATTAACTATAAATACACTTACAAAACTACTATCACGAGTATGATCTCCAGTAGTTGATGTATCAAAATTACT
Organism: Francisella tularensis subsp. tularensis; assembly: GCF_000833475.1. Classification (NCBI taxonomy): domain Bacteria; kingdom Pseudomonadati; phylum Pseudomonadota; class Gammaproteobacteria; order Thiotrichales; family Francisellaceae; genus Francisella; species Francisella tularensis. The sequence goes on from NZ_CP010115.1 coordinate 123,174, forward strand.
ATCCGCTTCAATATAATTATCCAATGATGCTGAATATATTTTAACTGTAGGTAATTCATTTATAACACTAGTTATCAAAGTATTTTCTGCCTGTCTAAAAGAAATATACAAATTACCGCAATTAACTTTGCTACTTTTAAACCATAATGATTCTCGTGAGATTGATATTGCATAGATAAACTTTTTTGTATCATTTTGATGCAAGATATATGGTCCCATAAGTCTAAAGTGATCAGCAAAATCTGCTATATCTTTTTCAAATGTTAAAGCAACATTTACATCATTAGTATTTGTAGGAGTTCCTGATAATTGTGGATATAGCTTACCATCAAAATATACTCCGTAACCGCCACTATGATTTATTGAATCAGTATTAGAATAGCCAAGCTGTGCAAATAAGTTAATTAGATAATTATTAGCCTCCTTTGCTGTTAAGAAACCTTCAAGTACAAAAACCGCATTAATAGGTTCTACAGTGTAACTTTGTGGTTGCGCTACACCATTGATAACAAAATCTTTAGCTCCACGCCAATATACCCAAGCTGCCGCAATTTCTTGAGGTAAATTTGGTTTGTTGTAACTACTTGTATTTACCATCATCCATTTACCTACAGCTGGCAAAGAATCTGCCAATTGTGTATCTAAAGGTGAAATTACATAATTACGCTTAGTAGTATTAAATTGAATACTCTTATGAATAGTTTTTAGTTTACTTTGATCATCATTTTTGATTAATTTATCTTTCCAATTTGCTGTATCTTGCAAATTTATTGGATCAAAGTTTAAACCGCAGCCAGCTAAGTTATTACCAAAATGGTTATTCGCGTAAGTTGCAGTAGCAAACAACAAAACCGACATAATTAGGCTTAATTTTCTAATTTTCATTACTTGCATAACTCTTCAAGTGCTTTAGTAAGTCTAGCAACTACTTTATTTTTACCAAGAAGTTTTAGAGTAATACCAATATCTGGTGATTGGCCAGAACCAGTAATAGCCACACGCAATGGCATACCAACTTTACCCATACCAACTTGGCACTGCTCTGCTGTTGTACTAACTATATTATGTAAAACATCAGGATCTTGCCATTGCTGAGCATCCAAAGCTTCAAAGTTTTCTAATAACTTAACAAATATCTCACCCGTTGAAGCTTTGATATGTTTTTTTACAGCATTTTCATCATAACTGATATCATCACTATAAAAATAACTAGATTTTTCTGCTAGTTCAACTAATGTATCAACTTTTTCTGCCATCACAGCTACAAGCTCTTTTAAATCTGGACCATTACTAATATCTAAACCAGTTTTAGCAAAGTGATACTCAACTTCTGTTTGAATATCATCAAACTTAGACTCTTTGATATAATGTTTGTTCAGCCACTTAAGTTTTTCAAAATCAAAACGTGATGGTGATGCGTTAATGTGCTCTAAATTAAAAGCTTTTATCATTTCTTCGATAGAAAAAATCTCTTGATCACCATGCGACCAACCAAGCCTAACAAGATAATTAAGTATCGCCTGAGGTAAATAGCCATCTTCACGGTACTGCATAACATTAACAGCACCATGACGCTTAGACAACTTTGCCCCATCTGGACCAAGAATCATTGGTACATGGGCAAATACCGGCACATTAGCATTTAGAGCTTTGTATATATTGATTTGTTTAGGGGTATTATTAACATGATCATCGCCTCGAATAATATGTGTAATAGCCATATCAATATCATCAACAACAACACAGAAATTGTATGTTGGTGAACCATCTGCTCTTTGGATAATCATATCATCAAGCTCATGATTTGAAATTGAAATTCGACCTTTGACAGCATCATCCCAACTGACCACTCCATCTTGAGGATTCTTAAAACGTACTACATAACTCTCACCTTGTTGTGGAATATAGTTTGCATCACGACATTTACCATCATAGCCAGTTTTAAGATTATTTGCTTGCTGATACTCTCTTAACTCTTCTAGTCTTTCTTTAGAACAGCTACAGTAGTAAGCTTTACCATCCGCAATAAGTTCTTGTATCACTTCTTTATATCTATCAAAGCGCTTTGTTTGATAGTAGATCTCACCATCATTTTTTAGCCCCAACCAACTCATTCCATCTAAAATAGCATCGACCGCCTCTTGAGTAGATCTCTCCAAATCAGTATCTTCTATTCTTAGAATAAATTTACCATTGTTATTTTTGGCATATAACCAGCTAAATAATGCAGTACGCACTCCACCAACATGTAAAAACCCTGTTGGACTTGGTGCAAATCTTGTTGTAATCATATATAAACACCTTGAATATAAAATTGCTTAAAGATTAAACTAGAAACGAGTTTCTTTCAAGGATTAAAGCAAACGATTAATAAGTGTTAATAGATCTAATTAAGATATTATTTTTGAAAAAATTAATACTTATAAGATACCACCTTTAGTCATTTTATAAGGATCAACAACTTTATCAAATTCTTCTTTTGATAAAAATTTAAGCTCTTGATTTGCCTCAGCCAAGGAGATATTTTTTTGCTCAGCATAATGGGCTAGTTTTGCTGCCTTATCATAGCCTATTACAGGGCTAAGAGCAGTCACAAGCATCAGTGAATTTTTGAGATAAAACTCTATTTTATCGTGATTTGGCTTCATCCCTTCTAAAAGATACTTTGTAAAATTTACACAGCTATCTGAGATAATCTTAATCGATTGAATGATATTAAAAATAATCAATGGCTTATAGACATTCATCTCAAGATAACCTGCTGAACCACCTATACCAACTGCAACATCATAACCGATAACTTGAGCTGCAACCATTGCCATAGCTTCACATTGAGTGGGATTAACCTTTCCTGGCATAATTGATGAGCCTGGCTCATTTTCTGGGATTAGTAACTCATGAAAACCAGCTCTTGGTCCACAACTTAGTAAACGAATATCATTAGCAATCTTAAATAACGAATTAGCTAAAGTTTTAAGTTGTCCCATAACTGCAACTAAAGCGTCATGTGAGCCTTGTACTTCAAATTTATTAGTAGCTGAAACAAATGCTAAACTTGTAATAGTAGCGATATATTTTGCTGTGATCTCAGCAAAACCATCAGGAGCATTTAATCCTGTACCAACAGCCGTGCCGCCAAGAGCAAGCTGATATACATATTTTAATGTATCTTTGATTCTTTGAATATTATTTTCTAATAATGCCGCATAACCAGAGAACTCTTGACCTAAAGTTAGTGGCACAGCATCTTGCATATGTGTCCTACCAATTTTGACAATATCATCCCATTGCTTTGCTTTGTCAGCTAATTGTTGTTGCATATACTCAAGAGCAGGTAAAAGTCTGTTATTTATCTCAAGGGCGGTAGCAATATACATCGCACTTGGAAAAGTGTCATTTGATGATTGAGACATATTAACATCATCATTTGGATGGATAGGATTTTTACTCCCCTTTTTGCCACCTAGAAGCTCAATAGCCCTATTTGAAATCACTTCATTAACATTCATATTTGATTGTGTACCACTTCCAGTCATCAAAACACGTAATGGAAAATGCTCATCAAGTTCTCCTGCAATTATCTCATCTGCGACTTTAATGATAATTTCTTTTTTAGTTCGCGCTAAGATACCTAACTGATGGTTTGTGATAGCTGCAGCTTTTTTGATAATTGCCAAAGCTTTAATAACTTCGATCGGCATCAAATCACTGCCTATAGAAAAATGCTCTATAGATCGCTGTGTTTGTGCACCCCAATATTTGTCATTATCAACTTCTATTTGACCAGTACTGTCTGTTTCTACTCTACGCAAAACTTATCTCCTAAAGAACCAAAATAACATCAGAAATCATATAGCTACTACAGCTAACTATCAAAGATAACATTCAAAAACTACAAAAACAAAATATGCTGCCACAGCAAAATCTATTGGTTTTTAGAATGAAATGCTGTTGTTTTGGCAATATTTCACAATTAAAAATATATTAAGGATTTTTAAACCATCTAGCAATACTCTCAATTACAGCTAGAGCCATAAATTTAGTATCATCTAAATCAAACCATTTTATAGCTGATATCTCCGCAGCTGGTATAATTCGTTGAGTAATTTCTCCAGCATAACAATGCACTGATACAATATCTGTCCTATCATGATTATCTGTAACAACTTCACCAAGATAGTCTAGTTCTGTTTGCTGCATTTGGATATTTAGCTCCTCATTAAGCTCACGAATAATAGCCTGTAAGGGTGACTCTCCAGCATCTATCTTACCACCTGGAAAATACCAAACGGTATTATCACGCACCCTTACAAGAAGGATCTTATTATCCCTAACACAAACCAAAGCTGAAGTCTTTATCATTTTTTTCTCAATATTGTATATTCTTAGATATAAAAATTAATAATTACAAAAAAATAAAAATATCTCTAGCCTAAAAAACATTGTTGAAAAATTTTTTATAAAATATACTGATTGAAACCTTTAAGATTTTATTTTTATTATGAATATAGTTGACTACGCTAAAAGCCGTTATACAACAAAAGCTTATGATCCAACAAAAAAACTGTCAAATGAACAAATACAGCAAATAAAAGATATCCTTAGATTTACACCATCAAGTGTAAACTCTCAACCTTGGCACTTTATCTTAGCAACTTCTGACCAAGCTAAAGCTAAAATTGCTAAAGCAGCTGAAAATATTCATCCCAAAAATGTAACAAACATTAAAGATTGTGCTTTAGTCATCGTATTTTGCCTAAAAACTGATATTGATGATGAATATCTAGAGCTACTTCTAAATCAAGAGCGTAAAGATGGTAGATTCCCTACTTCAGAATTTGAAAATATGCAAAGAGATGTGCGTAGAAAATTTGCTCTAGCATACAAAGATAAACCCCAAGAGTTACAAATTTGGACAGAAAAACAACTTTATATTGCTCTTGGTAATATTCTATTAGGACTATCGGCCTTAGAGATAAATGCTACACCTATGGAAGGTATAGAGCCACATATAATAGATACTGAATTTAATTTAGCAGAAAAGGGACTTAAAACCTCCGTAATTGTCACTGCTGGCTATAGCTCTGAAGATGATTTTAATGCTAAGCTACCTAAATCAAGACTTCCTGAGGAAAAAATCTTTACTGAAGTTTATTATATCTATCGGAAATATCTCAATGAAATCTAATTTAACTAAAATCACATCGCTTGATGATATGCGTAAAGTTTATCATCGTAGAGTTCCTAAAATGTTCGTAGACTATTGTGAAGCTGGTTCATGGCAACAGCAAACCCTAAAATATAATCAACAAGATTTTGGCAATTATCTCTTTAGGCAAAAAGTTCTCACAGATATACAAAACCGCTCACTAAAAACCAAAATCCTAGGACAAGAGTATAAAATGCCTTTAGTATTTGCTCCAATAGGACTACTTGGAATGCAACATGCTGATGGTAAAATTCATGCTGCTAGAGCTGCTGAGAAATTTGGTATACCTTTTACCCTATCGACAATGTCTATCTGCTCTACAGAAGAAGTTGCTAAACATACAACTAAGCCATTCTGGTTTCAGTTGTATATGATGAAAGATAGAAAATTCATGGCAAATCTCATAGCAAGCGCAAAGCATGCTGGTTGTAGTGCCCTAGTACTAACAGCTGACTTACAAATGCTTGGCGATCGCCACGCCGATATAAAAAATGGTCTAACAGTACCACCTAAGCCAACCCTTAAAAATTTAATTAACCTAAGCACTAAAGTCCCTTGGTGCTTAAATATGCTAAAAACTAGTAATAGAACTTTTGGTAATATTGTAAATCATGCTGCTAACAAAGGTGGCTTTGCATCTCTAGGTAAATGGACAAATGAGCAATTTGATTTAAGTCTAAATTGGCACGATGTCGAATGGATACAAAAGCAATGGAATGGTCGGATGATTATCAAAGGTATTATGGATACTCAAGATGCTATTATGGCTCAAAATACTGGTGCTGATGCAATAGTAGTATCAAACCATGGTGGCCGTCAACTTGATGGTGCTCCTTCAAGTATATCTGTACTTGAAGAAATAATTGATGCAGTCGATAGAAAACTTGAAGTTCTAATTGATAGCGGTATTCGCACTGGTCAAGATTTACTCAAAGCAAAAGCTCTCGGTGCTACAGCTGGACTAATTGGTAGACCAATGGTTTATGGTCTTGGTGCTTATGGCGAACAAGGAGCTTATAGAGTGCTTGAAATTTTCTATCAAGAAATGGATAAAACCATGGCATTTTGTGGGCATACTAATATTAATAATGTCGATAAATCAATTTTGATAAAAAGGAATACTTAAGCACTTAAATAATATAATATCTCAGCAGCAATAAGATGTTGAATAAAGTATAAAACTACGATTGAAATTATCATCGGAGCTACTAATAACTTTTTGTTGGTATCAAATAGCGCAAAAATAACTGCAAAAATCATAGCACCAAACCCTGATATTTTTATCGCTCCATATATAGATGTCCAAACAAATCCATGAGGCTGTAGAATATTATAAATATCTTTAGAAGACAGCAAATATACCGTAATGCCACCTATGAAAACTCCAAAAACAAAACAAAACAATATCATGAATAAAACTTTTAAGAAATAATCAAGTAATACATAAACTTTTTTCATATTTCAACCAAACCTATATCTACAGAATTTAGAATATCATTAAATAAAATTACTTAAAGATTAAACTAGAAATTTGATTGTTTCAATATAAAAATTAGTTAGATAGCGCGTGTTAAGAATGTCGATAGAGATGTAAAAAAATAGATTTAATCAATTAAATTCTCTTAAGTATAAGAGAGTGCCTCAGTAACCCGCCCTTTTGAAGCCATTGAATACTAAACTTTGGATTTTTTTACTTTTATATGCTTGATATATCTCATATAATCCTTGCGCCTCAAGTATTGATATATTAATATCAGGATCTAATTCAGCATGCTCAATAAAATCATCTGTAAAATCAGGAGCTATTACTAGAACTTGTGTTACGTTTTTCCCATGTTGCTCACACAATTTTACATATGATTTTGTTTGTCTTGCGATTGATGAGTAGCTACTATATCCACCACCTTTATAAGTTTTCATCTCTCCAATTATTACATCATCATCACTTGTTGATATTATTAAATCAACTTTGTCTTTAACAGTGTTAATTTCTTTTCTTAACTCTTCATCAACATTAAGTCCAAGCTGCTCTAGCATACTTCTAGTTGCCTCTTCAAACTTAGTTCCTATTTCAGCTTCACTTAAGCTTAAACCTTTGGCACTTAATGCGTTAATATCTCTATTAGCTAATAAGTCATAATTTTCTATTAACTTATCAGTTGCGTCATTAAAACTATCTATAATATTAGCTCTAATATTTCCTCTATTACTCAAGCTAAAATACTTAGCAATCTCTTTTACATCCTGATTATCAACGATATAAAGAATATCGTATGGTGTTATTGATAACTGTCTTAGCTTATTAGAATCAATCTTTTCAATATCCTCGATTTCGAATTGTTCTCTTATTAGGCTGAAGAAAGAATCATTAGACTTATACTTATTGAAGAATTCATTTATTTTTTCAAGAAAAGCATCATAACCAGCAGAACTAAGTATATTTGACTCAATTTTAGAAATATTCTTTAAACTATCAATTATGATATTTATTCTAGCATCTACCGTAGTTCCCATAACTCTAGTATCAATATTTAAATCATCAATTAATATTTTTAACCTTTCTTTTCTCTCATTTTGTGTAACATCATCATTGAACATATATAGAAAGAATTTTTCTAATATCCAATCCAAGGTGAACAATATTATTGATTTTATTAGTTCTCTCAATTCCTCTTATTTTTTGGTTCTGGCTTTTTAATATGTTTGATAGTTCCACATCAGTTAAAGATCTAAGAACTCTTATTAGATATTTATCAGAGATGGCTTTACCTTTAATCTCATTTAATATTTCAACCGTTTCATCAGCTATGTATATAGTCTGTTCTTTATTTTTTATAAAAATGATACCCAGACTTCTTAACTCATTTAAATAATCTAAAATAGAGTGCTGCTTATCACAAGGTCTTATCATATACTCAATAACTACTTTATCATCGTTATTTATATTAAGCTTACTAGATAGAACATTAAGAATACTTCTTTCATCATCATTTATTTTCGGCTCTTGATTATTTCTAATATCATTATTGTAAGCCTCACTAAGACAAGAGTAGTATATATGCATCTTCTCTTCATATTCAGAAAAGCTGTCGCTGTCTCTCTCTATAATAGATAACTCTTTTGCCTTTTGCTGTAATCTCTCTAAATCTTTATAGTACAAAGTTTCAATCCAAGAAACTCTAGCTACAGAGTTTCCATCTCTACTTAAAATATCTGTAAGTATGCTTATACTAGGATTTATATAGGATAGTCTTTCAAGAAGAAATCTATGAAAGTAAGATTTAGACTCTTTAAATAATGCTACTATTTCATTATTTGTTGCCTGCTTAATTTGATTATACTGTTTTGATATATTATTTTCTTGGATAAGATTATCAATTACATTAATAAACTTATTTTTCTCTACCTGATTCAAATTTGACAACACATTTTCTAACTTCACAAAAATCTCCTTAAATGACTAATACTAATTATCCCAAAGCCTCTTTCTTCTCAAGTGTCTTAGCATATAACTCTTGATACTTAGCTAATTTTTCTTGCTCTGCAGCAACTACAGCCTCTGGAGCATTTGAGACAAATCTTTCGTTAGAAAGTTTCTTCTGTACTCTATCAACTTCGTCTTTTAGCTTATCTAGCTCTTTATCTAATCTTGCTTTTTCAGCTTCGATATCAACCAAACCTGCTAATGGAATATTTAATTCAAGCCCTTCGACAATCTGTGATAAAGATGTTGGCGGATTATCATTAAACTCAATATTATTTATTCTAGCTAACGCTTTTATAAACCCTTCTGTTTGAGCTAGGTATTCTCTATCCTTATCGGCAACATCTTTAACAATTAGAGAAATCTCTAAAGATGGCTTGATACCTACTTCGCTACGCATATTACGTAGAGTTGTAACAACATTTTGTAACCATACGATAGCTTTTTCAGCTTCTGGAGCTTCTAAAGCTTGAGTTGTTACAGGATAAGATACATCCATAATTGTATCTTTAGCATCATTTAAATGTGCTTTTAACTGCTGATAAATGCTCTCTGTGATAAATGGTATAAGCGGATGCGCTAAAGCTAAAATATTTTCTAAAACCTTAGTAAGCGTATATTTAACACCATTTTTTTGTTGCTCAGATAGTGAATCATCTTTTAGAGCAACTTTTGCAAATTCAACATACCAGTCACAATAATTATTCCATACAAGATCATAAATAGTGTTTGTTACTAAATCAAAACGATAATTTGCAAGATGTCTATGTACATCAGCAGTAGCAGTATTTAGCACACTCCAAATCCACTTATCAGCCACACCTAACTCATAGTTATCACAAACTTTATAATCATCAAGATTCATCATTACAAATCTTGAAGCATTCCAAAGCTTGTTACAGAAGTTACGATAACCCTCAACTCTCGCAGTATCAAAACTGATATCACGCGATGTAGAAGCCAATGCAGCATAAGTAAATCTCACCGCATCAGCACCATAAGCGCTGATACCTTCAGGGAATTCTTTTTTAGTAGCTTTCTCAATTTTAGCTTTCATTTGTGGTTGCATTAGACCAGTAGTTCTCTTTTTCAGAAGCTCATCTAATGAAATACCATCTATCAAATCTACAGGATCTAAAACGTTACCCTTAGATTTTGACATTTTCTGCCCTTCGCTATCACGAATAAGTCCTGTGATATAAATATCTCTAAATGGCACATCATTCATAAAATACATGCCAAACATCATCATTCTAGCAACCCAGAAGAAGATAATATCAAAACCAGTTACAAGTACGCTTGTTGGATAGTATTTTGCCAGCTCAGGAGTCTGCTCAGGCCAGCCTAATGTACTAAATGGCCATAATGCCGATGAGAACCATGTATCAAATACATCTTCATCTTGTTTAATAGCGATATCATCAGCTAGATTATATTTAGCTCTAACATCTGCCTCATCTTCGCCGACATAAGCATTACCTGCTTCATCATACCAAGCTGGAATTCTATGACCCCACCATAATTGACGTGATACACACCAATCTTGAATATCTCTCATCCAGGCAAAATAAGTATTTTTCCAATTATCCGGAACAAATCTTACATCGCCCTTTTCAACTGCTTCAATCGCTGGTTTTGCTAGCACATCAGCTTTGACAAACCATTGTTTAGTTAGATATGGCTCTAGAATTTCTCCTGTTCTATCTCCAGTTGGTACTTTTAGCGCATGTGGCTCTATCTTATCTAAAAGACCTAAAGCCTCCATATCGGCAACTATTTGCTTACGTGCTTCAAATCTATCTAACCCTTGATATTTTGATGGTACATTTGTATTTAATGTCGCATCATCAGTTAGAATACTTAGCATAGGTAAATTGTGTCTTTTACCCATTTCATAGTCATTAAAGTCATGAGCAGGAGTGATCTTGACACAACCTGTTCCAAAGTCTTTTTCGACATAATCATCAGCGATAATTGGAATTTGTCTATCTGTAAGTGGTAGATTTATCATCTTACCAACTAAGTGAGTATATCTTTCATCTTCTGGATGCACTGCAACAGCCATATCACCTAGCATTGTCTCAGGACGAGTTGTTGCGATTATAATTTTCTCATCACTATCAGCTACTGGGTATATAAAGTGCCAAAGTGAACCTTGCTTATCTACTTGAGCTACCTCAAGATCTGAAACCGCTGTTTTTAACTTAGGATCCCAATTTACCAATCTCTCGCCACGATACGCTAAACCATCTTCATATAATTTAATAAAGCACTTCTTAACCGCATCAGATAGACCCTTATCCATTGTAAATCTCTCACGATCCCAGTCTGGAGAAGCACCTATTCTACGCATCTGTGATGTGATAGTGCCACCTGATAGCTCTTTCCATTCCCAAACCTTGCTTACAAAGTTCTCTCGCCCTAAATCATGTCTTGAGATACCTTGAGCATTTAACTGTCTCTCTACAACCATTTGTGTAGCAATACCCGCATGATCAGTACCAGGTTGCCATAGAGTATCTTTGCCTGACATACGATTATAACGGATTAAAATATCCATCAATGACATCTGGAAACCATGTCCCATATGCAAAGTACCTGTTACATTTGGAGGTGGTAACATGATTGTATATGTATCTTTCGAGTCAGTATTACCACATGCAAATTTGCCTGAAGCTTCCCAATTTTGGTAATTTGCTTGTTCGATTTCTTTTGGATTATAATTTTTATTTATTTCTTGAGTCATTTATAGCGCCGTAAATATCTAAGTTTATAGAAAAATTAATGCCAATAATTTTAGCAAAGTTATCTTAAAAGTACTATTAGTGACTAGTTAAATAATATTAGTTGTTTTGCTAACTAATAATATTGTTGTATTTAGTTATCTTGAACAGTAATTATCTCTAGATTTGATTTTTTGTAGTAAACATACTTCTTACGTGAAGCCTGTAAAGCGCTATCTTGTTGATAGACAAACTCTTTTAGCTCTTTGACTTTAACTCGCTGTGGGTCTACAGCCACATCCATAATATTTATTAAAACATCATAACCTGAGGTAATAAATAGATTATCTGTGATAAGAATTGGAATATTATTATATTGATTATACTCTCTAGCATTTATAGCACAATGATGTGGGATAAAAGAATCTTGACCATCTTGCCATAGTTTATCATCTAGTTGTTTTGCAATACCTGCTGGTGCTAAGATTGCAATTGTCTTTTGTAAAGCATATTCTTTGACAACTTCAGTAATCAGCACTTCTAGCATTTGATTAATATCTTGTGTCTGCAAAACCTTAAACTCTATTTTCATCACAAATCTAGTTACTCCAACAATTAAAGATTATCACTTCTGATACTTAAATAAAGATTTTAACTTACTAATAAAATCGCCACCTAAAACAAAGAAACTAGCTATAAAAATAATATCTCCACTAAATAGAATAAGCATCATATTGAGCTGGCCAACTTGATTAATTTTATCAAAAATAAGTATCATCTCTAGCAATAATGTTGGATACACTAAGCTTGCAAAAAACATAATTAAACCAATACTATGTCTTGTATAGCTAATAGGTTTTTGATTTGTAAACGCAGATTTAAAGACCTTTTTTATTGCTGCTTTTATAGCATCAATTATTGCTCTACCCAAGAGCATCACAGAGACTAGAAATATTGCTTCGGCACTAATAAGTAATATAGATGAAGCAGCTAGATAGCTAGATGTAGATAATCCTAAAAAAGGCATAATCACAAAAACTAAAATATATGGCACAAATGATAAAATAAACAGTAATATACCTAAATAATATTTCCAGTCTTTCTCCATACAAATCCTATTGCTTAGTTATCGATGTTTGTATCGCTATTTTTAATGCTTGTGTAGCTTGATCAGTACTCATACTAGGCATATCTGATTTATTCACAACTTGCTGTGGCGCATACGGGACATGTATAAATCCAGCTATTTTATTAGGATACTTTTTGCTGAGTACTTCTAATAGATGATACATCACATGGTTACAAACATATGTCCCAGCGCTATCAGATATATAAGCTGGAATGCCTTGTGCTTGTATTGCAGCTTGGATTTTATAAATTGGTAGCTTAGAGAAATAAGCATTTTCGCCATTTGCTGAGATTTTGATATTCTTAGGTTGATAGTTATCATTATCTGCAATTCTAGCATCATCAACATTTATCGCTACTCTTTCGATAGATACTGCTGCTCGACCGCCAGCTTCACCAACCGCAATAATCACATCAGGGTTATATTTCTCTATCAATTTGTCTAAATCATTAACAGAACCCTTAAATGAAACAGGAATTTGTTTTTTGATAATTTTGGCTCCATCAATACTATCAGGGAGTTGCTTAACCGCTTGCCAAGATGGGTTTATCTTCTCACCACAAAAAGGTGCAAAACCTGTTACAAGGATAGTTTGTGCATTTACTGAAACAACAAAAGCCACAAACATAAATATGCATAATAAAATTTTTTTCATAATCACCTACTCGTATAAACCTTTAACTAACTTACTAGATTTTGTTTTAGTAACTTTAGTTGTACTTTTAATTAAATTTAGCAGCTCATGATAATTATTAAAATCTTTTACAGCATATATTGCAGCATTTAGCTCTTTTAAGATATCTTTTAAGTGTGGAAATATCTCTGCAACCTCAAGTAATGAAAATATTTGCTTATCAACATGAGTATTCGCCCAGTTAATAATTGCTTTTTGTAGCTGAATATTATCTTTTTTATTGCATGCTTTTTTTATCTCTTTTAAGCCACTAACTTTTTGATCTAAATTAGTTTGCTTATCAATGACTTCTTTAGCGACTTTTTTTGTGACTTTACACTTTATAAGCAATACAAATGTTATAAGCCATAATATAAAAAGCCCTATAGCAACATCACGCCAAAAAGTATCTTTAATGATTTTTTGTGTAGCTTGTGAAGATAATGGCTGCCCATTAGTAACAAAACTAGAGCTTGGGATATTTCCTTTTTGCACATCAAAAGTTTTTGCAGCTATACTAGCTACTTTTGATTTATGATTATCGACATCAAACCACTTAAGGTTGATCGCTGGGATAGTTGCTTTGCCTTGTTTAACTGGCATATAACCAATTTTATAGGTAGCGATACCCGTTAATTGACCAGCCTGCTCAATATCTTGAAGCTCTGGTTTTTCAGGGTAAACATTAAAAGCATCAGAGGACTTGAACTCTAGCTTTGGAATATCGTTACTTAAAACACCTTTTGCTTTGATCTTAACTGTTCTAGTTAAAAACTCGCCTTCTTTGATATTTTTGTCAGCAGACCAGTTATCACTAATCTGCACATCAGCTGCTGGAAACCAATCATTGATACTTATATCATTGGGAATTGGTTTAACCTTGAGAATTTTTGCCTCTGTTGAGAAATATTTTACTCGAGTACCCAGCTGCCCGAAAGTGTTTGGAATTGTTGCTTCTAAAACAATAGCTGGGATACGTATAGTCCCGGTAATATTAGGAATTATCAAAAAGCTTTCTTCAACAACATCATACATTTTACCATTAATACGTTTTTGGTAAGTTTTTCTATGATTTGTTTGCTTTATTGTAGAATTTTTTATATCAAACGCCTTAGGCTGCAAGCTTAGGATAGGCGTTGCATAATATAACCTCAAAGTATATAAAACTGGTACATTAACATAAGTTTCATCAGTAGCTAATGAACCTATAGCAAACAAATCTTGATAATTACGCTCTTCTTCATTCGAAAGCTCTTTATCAACCTCTATATTAATCGGTTTAGTGGTCTGGTTACCAATCTTAATTGCTGGTATTGTTAGCTTACCTGTTTTATTTGGCATAAGCGTGACAATCATCTCAAACTGAGAGCTCTGTTGTCCATTAACAATAGTGGTTTTACTAATAGTACTAGTGTTATAAACAGTAAAATCTTTATCTAAAACATCTAAATCTGGTTGTATATCAAAGTTATCTAGATGCAACACTAGTTCAAATGTCTCGCCTTTTTCAAGATGAGTTCTATCGACACTAGCTGAGACATTAGCATAGCTTAGATTGAAAATAGCTACTGATAATATCAATATACTTATTAGTTTAAATAACTTAGTTTTCACGCTTGTCTCCTATCATCCTCTGGTAGTCACGTGCAAATTTATTTTTAAGAAGTCCACTTGGATCATCATCTATCATTGATAAAAGCTTATTTGTTTCCTTATTATTAAGTTCTTTTTGACGCTGATCAACTTTATTAGCTTGCTCATTTTGCTCATTTTGCTCTTGCTTATCCTTATTATCCTTATTATCCTTATTATCCTTATTATCCTTATTATCCTTATTGTCTTTATTGTCTTTGTTGTTATTTTGTGAATTTTGCTGTTGCTTTTGTTGTTTTTCTAACTCTTTAGCAATTTCTAAATTATTTTTTGCATCCTCAAAATCTGGTCTTTTTTCGATAGCTTGTTTATAGGCATCTATCGCCTTGCTATATTCTCCCAGTTGAGTAAGTGAATTTCCTTGATTATATAATCCCTTTGCTGAGCTGTCTTTTTTAAATTCTTGATAAGCTTTTTGATAATCTCCAGCTTTATAATAAGAGGCTCCTTTCCAATTACTATTTTCAAAAGTTTGTGCAGCTTTTTTAGCATCACCATTATTATAGTAATTCATGCCCTGTTGGTCTTTTGTCAACCATAAATCATCCCATTTACTTGCAAAACATATGCTCGGCACTATTAATAAAATCACCATTAATTTTCTTAGCGACATACCCTCTCCAAAATACCTCTTCTAAAAAGAAATACACTCAAAATAGTCACTAACCATATAAAATATATACCCTCATCTTGCCAAAAAATATTTGCTGACCGCTCTTTTGATTCTTTTATCGAGCCTACTTGCTGCTCTGACAATAAGCTTTTAACATCGGTATTATTAGCCGTTAGCGTTACTAATTTTCCAGTACCTGCAGTTGCTAGCTCTTCAAGTTTACTTAAATCTATACCAAAGTATTGAATATTGCCCTGACTATTGAATATTGCCCTGACTATCTTTTAGATAATTACCTTTCTCATCCTTAGCTATCCCACCCATCGGAGTTCCTATTGCATAAACATCAGTTTTTATTCCTTGCTGTGCAAGTTGCTTTGCTTGACTTATTGCTTGTGGCAATGGTGAGGAATCTGTTATTAAGATTATTTGTCCTTGCTGTACTCCAGCTTGCTCAATTAGCTGTGCTGATTTTTTGAGCGCTTTATAGATATTATGCCCTTGCACCGGAACTATATCTGAATTAATCACCGTAACAAGATTTTCAATAGTATTAGCATCTGAAGTAAGTGGTGATACTACAAATGGCTCACTTGAGAAAACTATCATACCCACTTGTCCCTCTTTTATGCGACGCAGAATGTCAAATATCTTATACTTAGCTCGCTCTAGTCTACTTGGTGAAACATCCGTAGTATCCATAGATTGTGAAACATCTAATGCTATAACTCTTGAGATATTTTTTTGGTAAACTGGCACATCCTTATATTTCCATGTTGGTCCAGCCAAACTAAAAATAGCAACAAGCCAAATAAGCAAAAATATCAATGGTACAAGTGACTTTTTTGGAGTTGATTGCTGGCCAACTAGTATATGCTCTAATAAATGGCTATCACAATACTTAGCCCAACCATTTGCTTGTGATGAATGCTTCAAAAGCAATATCACAAAAATTACAGCAGGAATAATAGCCAAAAGCCACCAAGGTCTTAGAAAATGAAAAGCCATTTTAGTACCCTCTCCTGCGTTTTAACCATATAATTGCCATAATAAAACTCAAAATTAATGCTAAACCAAGACTCCATGGATATAAATATGTAACTGGCCTAACAACAGTTTTATCCGACTCTATTGGCTCAAGTTTATCTATCGACTCATATACTTTCTTAAGGTCACTACTATTTTGTGCTCTAAAGTATTTACCTCCAGTCATTGTCGCGATTTTCTCTAATACAGTTGTATCAAGGTCTTCAGAAGTATTTACCAATCTCTGACCAAAAGTAGTTTCAACAATCATCTGACCACCACCTAAACCAATAGTATAAATTTTTATGTGATATTGTTTGGCGATCTCTGCTGCCTGTAGTGGCTGTAGTGTCCCAGAATTATTCTCACCATCAGTTAGTAAAATTAAAGCCTTAGAATCTCCAGGATATTTTTTGAGTTTTTTAACTGCTAAACCTATAGCATCACCAATAGCAGTTTGTGGTCCTGGTAAGGCAATACTCGCATCATCAAGCATTTTTTTGACTGTAGCAATATCAAAAGTTAATGGAGTTTGTAGATATGCTCTAGTTCCAAAAAGTATCAAACCAACTCTATCACCCTTTCGCGTATCAATAAACTGATTAGCAACACGCATCACCAGATCAAACCTTGATTCCATTTGTCCATTAGCTTTTTTCATATCTTGGATAGCCATACTTCCAGATAAATCTATCGCCATAATTAGATCTCTACCACTTTGAGGTAAACTAACTGGTTTACCTAGCCATTGAATACCTGACCCTGAGATAATCAAAAGTATCCAAATAAGGCCTAATAAATATTTAAGGTAATTTGCTTTTTTGAAATTACGAGTACCAGCATTACCAATTTGAGATTCTAGCTCTTCAAAAAATGGTGTTTTCAAAGCTAGCTGCTTATCTTTTTTTGCTCTTGGCAGCAGCAAATAAGCTAAAAATGGTAAAATAATTAAAGCAAAAAACCATGGATATTCTATATTTATCATAGAACTCTCCTTAACCACTGTTCAGCCACGGTCATAATTTCATTTAATGTTACTCTATCTAGCTCAACCGGCTTATAGCTATTTCCAAGCATATTAGCTTTAGTAGTTTTAAAACTTTGTTGCTTAAGTTTTGTATCTAAAAACTCAAGCCATCGCTGACCATGTAAGGTCTTAATTGGTTGATTAGGAAACTTTTGTAAAGCG
The DNA here is from genome assembly GCF_000833475.1 of Francisella tularensis subsp. tularensis. Lineage (NCBI taxonomy): Bacteria > Pseudomonadati > Pseudomonadota > Gammaproteobacteria > Thiotrichales > Francisellaceae > Francisella > Francisella tularensis. The sequence goes on from NZ_CP010115.1 coordinate 140,873, forward strand.
ACTCTTTTTAGATATACTGAAATATCTTGTAGAACTTCTTTAGGCTTTTGCTGATAAGTCTTTTCTACAGTTTCTCTAAAATCATCTATTATACAATCTTTATAGCTCTTTGCTTTTCTACGCAAATGTAAAAATACCAAACCAACAATAATAGCCAAAATAACTACGGCTAAAAGTAGCCACCGACCATAAGCTAATGGCCACCACTGAGAAACTTTCTCTGGCAAATAAATATCCTTTAATTGTTCTAAAAGATTATTAGTTTGCATAGCTAGCTATCCCATAATTTATTGTTTTAATAAGATCATCATTTGTTGCTACTTCAATGAAGCCTGTTTTATTCTTTCGCGAAAAATCTTTTATCGCAGTATATCTATTTTGATATAAATTTTTATAAATACCACTTTGCTGTTTGCTAGCACTATCTAGAGCAATTCTTCGCTTGCCATCACTGAAATAAAAAGTATCCAAAGCTGGTAACTCTTTTTCTATAGGATCATAACTAAAAATATTTATTACAGCATTTTTAGCACTTAAAAGTTTAAGATATTGTTTTGCTTGCTCATCAAAACTACTAAAGTCACTAATCACAATTACAACACTATTACTACGAATTTTCGCATAAAGAAATTTTATCGCATCAGCTAGTTTTTTATCCGAAGCTAGTTGATATTGTTTGCTATCACAAGCAACAAAATTAAACATTTTAACCAAAGCTGACTTATCTTGTTTAGCAGCATAATAATTGTAACCTTTATCATCAAAAATAATACCACCAACTTTATCATGCGCATCTAATGCTCCAAAGCCAAGCAAAGCTAAAATATTTGCTGCCTTAACACTCTTGAAGCACTCCTTAGTACCAAAGTTCATTGTAGTATTTTGGTCTAGAATAAAATAAAGGCTACGCTCACGCTCCTCATGATAAACTTTAGTGTATGGCTTACCAAGTCTTGCAGTCAAAGCCCAATGCATTAGACGGATATCATCACCTGCTTGATAATGTCTTACCTCATCAAAATCCATACCACGACCTTTCGCCTTAGAAATATTATTACCAGCATTAGTAGTATTTACCCTTTGATTAGCAAATAGCTTTAATGCTCTAGCTTGGTAGCGATAACTTAAAAGCTCTTGGATATCCGGCTTGACACCTTTATAACTTTTCATCTAGGCTAATCTCTACGGGATAGGCACTGCCTTTAGTAACTCGGTAATCACATCATCACTGCTTACACCATCAACATCAGCCTCAAAAGTTAATAGTATCCTATGGCGCAAGACTTCATAAATTACCGCGTGAACATCACTAGGAGAGACATAATCATTACCTGAAAGCCACGCGTGTGCTCTTGCTGCTCTATCTAAAGCTATAGTACCTCTAGGACTAGAACCAAATGCAATCCATTTTTTGATGTTTTGATTGTATTTTGCTGGATCTCTAGTTGCTAATATTAGCTCAATAATATATTGCTCTAATGCTTGAGAAACTTGGATATTTAATACTTCTTTTTGTGCTTTAAAGATAGTTTCTTGGTGAATATTAGTATGTTTTAGTTTATGTCCTAACGCCTCACCACGACTTATAGCCAAGATTTTTGCCTCTGTTTTAGGATCAGGATATTCAATTTTAACAAATAACATAAATCTATCTAGTTGCGCTTCAGGAAGTGGATAGGTTCCTTCTTGCTCAATAGGGTTTTGTGTCGCCATCACCATAAATAAGTTAGATAATGGATAAGTTTTTTTACCAACTGTTATTTGCTTTTCGCCCATTGCTTCAAGAAGTGCAGATTGTACCTTGGCAGGAGCCCTGTTAATCTCATCAGCAAGTAATAAGTTATGAAATAATGGCCCAGACTGAAATTCAAAGCTTTGTTGCTGTGGTATATAAATCTCTGTACCTGTCAAATCCGCAGGTAAAAGATCTGGTGTGAATTGTACACGATGATATGAGCAATCTATACTCTCAGATAATGTTTTAATAGCCGTTGTCTTAGCTAAACCAGGCGCCCCCTCTACAAGTAAGTGCCCTCCGGCTAATAAAGCGATTAATAGACGTTTGTTAAGGTTCTCTTGACCTACAACACGGTTGTTTAAAAACTCTAATAATTCTTGAAAATGATTATATACCGACACAGATTTACTCCAAAATCTTAAAGTACCTTTGTAGAGTATAGAGTCTGTTATTAGTTTTTCAAGAGCTTAACTCTGATATAGTTAATTTACAAAGGCTAAATACTATTATAAAATCTAAACATTAAACTATAAATCAAGCAATACAATGAAAAAAATCAAACTTTTAGCTGCATATACATTAGCTACACTTACCCTAGTTAGCTGCTCAAATAATGCTAGTCTTTCTAATGATTTAAATTCAGCAGGTGATTCTATTGTCAGATTTGTAAACGGTACATTTTATGCTGAAATTTACAATACTAGTTTACAAAGCGTTTATAATGCTACACTACTAGCACTAAATAACAGCAATATCTATAGCGTAAAGAATAACACCATCAATAGTAAAGATGCTGAAATCACTGGTACTTATGCTACAGATAAAAATTTCTTTAATAAGTCTGGACAAGATGATTTTGCTATTAGACTTGTTAAAGGCAACCAAGACACTATTAACTTATTTATCAAAATAGGCAAACTTGGTGATAAGCAAGCATCTGTTGACCTACTTGCAAACATCCAAACTAACTTAGGTATATAATTATCAATGTCTTTAAAAATCCCTAAAGTATTATCTATCCAATCTCATGTCGCCTATGGCTATGCCGGTAATAAAGCAGCAGTTTTCCCAATGCAGAAACTAGGCATAGAAGTTTCGCCAATATACACAGTACAGCTATCAAACCATACTCAGTATGATTTTTATAAAGGATCTTTCTTTAGTGCTGAAGATATCCAAAATGTTATCGATGGTATGATAGCAAATGGTTTTTTAGCACAACAAAATGCCATCTTATCTGGATATATTGGTAACTTAGAGATTGCCAAGGTTATTGCAAATACTGTTATAGAGCTTAAAAAGTTAAACAGCGATAGTTTATATTGCTGTGACCCTGTCTTTGGTGACAAGCATGATGAAGATGAAAACGGCCATATTTTTGCATCTGCTGATCACCCTAATATTTTTTTAAGCCACTTATTGCCTTTAGCCGATATTATCACGCCTAATCTATTCGAGCTTAGTGTTTTAAGTGATTCTCAAATATGTAATTATGATGATATCATTACAGCTTGTAAAAAGCTTATTAGCAAAACAGGAAATCATAACCAAATAATAATCGTAACCAGCGTATCATTTAGTAAAGATAAAACTGGTATAGCCATATACCACCATGGTAACTTCTCATATCTTGAATCTCCTAAATACAAGGTTCAACCTAAGGTTAGCGGCTCCGGCGATATTACAGCAGCAATGTTTTTAAGTTATCTGTTAAAAGGTAAAAACTTAGATGAAACTCTCAAAGCAGTAACACAGTGCTTAGATGGTATCTTTAGGACAACTTATCAATTAAACACGGATGAGCTAGCATTAATTCAAGCACAGGAGTATATTAGATAATGGATCGCTATAGTAAAATTACAAATGTGCATATGTACAAGAGAGAAATTGTACTGCTTAAAAGTCGTCCGTGTGCTTACGGCAAATGTACATTTTGTGACTATATTTTAGATAACTCTAGAAATATTGATGAGATCAATGCGGTAAATTTTGAAGTTTTAGCGAATGTCACTGGCGAATTTGGCATCTTAGAAGTAATTAATTCTGGTAATGTTTTTGAACTTCCTCAAGCTACTAAACAGCGCATCAAAGAAATAATAAAACAAAAAAATATTAAGCTACTTTTTGTTGAAGCACACTGGATGTATAAAGACCATCTGCACAAAATTAAAGATATATTTGAGACGGATATCTTTATAAAAACAGGCTTGGAAAGTTTTGATAATGATTTTAGAGAAAAACTCCTTAATAAAGGTTTCTATCATGATTCACCAGCGCAATTAAGCCAACTTTTTGACTCAGTGTGTTTATTGATAGGCGTCAAAGGACAAACCAAAGAAATTATCAAAAGAGATATCGAAATAGCCAAAAAATACTTCAAACATACTACTTTAAATCTATATGTAAACAATACTACTACCATCAAAGCCGATGAGGAACTTAAAAGCTGGTTTTTAGAAGAATATAAAGAGCTATTTAAAGATCCTCAATTTGAAATACTTGTTAGTAATACTGACTTTGGTGTTGGTGACTAAAGCTTACTATCAAAGTATAGCTTAATCTGCTATGATTATTTAATCACAATAAATTTGGAGAAAATGTTTGCAATACACTCTAAAACAAATATCCGAGCATCTAAATGCAAAAGTAATTAATGAACCAAGTGGTGAAGTTATTATAACGGGGCTTAACTACGCTGAACAAGCAAAAGAAAATGATCTAACTCTTATTGATAAACAAGAACATATTAAGCTTTGGCAAAATTCAAAAGCTACAGCTGCTATTGTAAGTAAAAAAATTAGTAAAGAATTAGCACAGGTAAATGACAAGCCTCTAATTGTAGTCAATAATGCTGATTTAGCTATGGCTAAAATATTAGAACTTTTTTCTGTGCCATACCCAGAACAAAATGGTATTCATGAAAAAGCTATAATAGATCCAACTGCTAAAATTGGTAAAAATGTCTCAATTGGACCCGGCGCATATATCGGTAAAAATGTCGAGATTGGTGATAATACGATTATCTATGCCAACGTATGTATCTATAACGATGCAAAAGTTGGAACTAACTGTATTATCTGGCCAAGTGTGACAATTCGTGATAGAACTATTATAGGTCATTTTTGTAGGTTATACTCAAACTGTTCAATCGGATCAAATGGTTTTGGCTATAGACCGTCTGAAGATGGTAGAACAATTGTTAGGATTCCACACATTGGTAATGTTGTTATCGGTAGCTTTGTCGATATTGGTTCAAATACTTGTATTAATAATGCTAAATATGGCTCAACTATAATTGGCGATTATACCAAAATTGATAATCTTGTTCAGATAGGTCACAATGTAATTATTGGTAAAGGCTGCATGATTTGTGGACAAGCTGGTATCAGTGGTTCAGTAACAATTGGTGACGGCGTTATAATTGCCGGTAATGCTGGTATCAAAGATCATACAAATATTGGTAGTGATGCACGTATCGGTGGTAAAGCTGGAGTTATGTGGGATGTACCTGCTGGTGAAAGCCATATGGGCTATCCCGCTTACAAAGACAGTGAGCTTGCCAAACAATGGATTGCTATCAGGAAGCTCCCTGAGACTATGAAAAAACTTAAGGCTATTGCTAAAAGCCTCAACATAGATCTTTAATTAATTACTTTCTATATAAAACCATATCTAAATCAACATTGTTAAATTCTCAAGATATGGTCTAATCAATTCTATCTTTTAAGGGCTGTTGATTTAAAGCTAAGTCATTAGCACATATAGTTTTGTTTTTATTATCGAATGAAAACAACTAACCCATTGTCAGACAAATAGCTGTAATAACAATTATTGAGAATTTAAATACAGTTTTAGCAAAAACTCTATCTGTATCGGTTCTATAAGACTGTATAGATTTATACATCCAAAATAGTGCTACAAGCATACATACAATAAATGAAAATAGATCTGCACTTCCAAGTACTGCTGGTAAAGCACATGAAACCACAAATAAAGCTAGATAAAATAGCATAATTTTTTTAGTGTATGCTATACCTTTGACTATTGGAAGCATTGGTAATTTAACTTTTTTATAATCATCGATATATAACATCGCTATAGCATACGAATGAGGAATTTGCCAAAAAAATAGAATTAAAAATAAAGCTAAAGCATTATAATCTAATATGTTAACTACAGCCGTATAGCCAGCTACTGGAGGAATTGCTCCTGAAATACCGCCTAAAACTGTCGCATGTATCGTCAAACGTTTTGAAACTGTATAAATACCTACGTAGACTATAAAACCTATAATTATAATCCATAGTGTCAATAGATTGACTAAATAATATAAAACCAAACAACTTAATATAAGTAATATCGTCCCATATATAGTTGCTTGGATTACAGAGATATCTCCAGTAACTAAAGGACGATTTTGCGTACGTGTCATACTACTATCAATATCTTTATCATAAATATTGTTAAAGACACAACCAGCAGCAATCATTAATGCAACGCCAATCATCACATATACAAACAAAGGTAGATATTCAAAACCTATTTCTCGATGTGTAGCTAATAAAAAACCACCTGTAAGAGTAATAAGATTACCAAAAATAATACCTGGCTTAGCTAATTGAAGATATCTTTTGAAATACATAGTAAGAAAAATATTTTTAAAAAAAGAGAATTACATCATCATGTCATATAAGTCAAACATGATCCACATAGTACCAGCAACTACAATTACAACTACAATAATTGCAAAAATTGCACTTACCAAGTTCCAACGTGCTTTTGAATCCGTGCTTAGATGCAAGAAAAACACTAACTGTACAAAAAGCTGTACTACTGCTAATACTGCCACAGTCACACATAAAGCAACAGGAGATAAAAGCTTAAATCCAACTAAAACAAAAGCTATAGTAGTAATAACTACAGATAGCACAAAACCTTGTATATAGCTCTTATGTGTACCGTATGCAGCGCCTGTATCATGATCGTATAAGTGTTCTTTAGCCATATTACACTGCTCCTAATAAGTAAACTATTGAGAATACAAATATCCATACGATATCTAAGAAGTGCCAGAACAAGCCTAGATAAGTAAGTTTAGTCTTAGCCATAGGATTCATACCATACTTCTTAAGCTGGAAAATCATACTCACAATCCAAATCAGACCCATACTAACATGCAAACCATGAGTTCCTACCAATGTAAAAAATGATGATAAGAATGCACTTGAAGACCACGTATGACCCTCGATAGCTAGCTCATAAAACTCATGCACTTCCATTATTATGAATCCTAAACCTAAAAAGAAAGTAATCCATAAAAACTTAATCACATGATTAATATTCTCAGAGTTGCGGTTAAGCATTGCCAAACCAAATGTAAAACTACTTATTAGTAGTAGCATTGTTTCAACAAATACGTATGGTAGGCTAAATAGCTCCTGTGCACCAGGACCACCGAATGTGTGCTTATGAAATACTGCAAAAGTTGCAAATAATGTCGCAAAAAGCACACAATCACTCATAATATATATCCAAAAACCAAAAACATTTTTTGAACCATCAAAATGATGTTCATGATGATGGTTATGTTCTGCAGTTACTGTACTCATACTTGTAACTCTCCTTGTTGATTATATCTACTCTCAACTTCTTTAACTTGATCAGCCTTGACATAGTAATCGATATCATAATCAAATGATCTGTACAATACAGTACCAATGATACCAACAACACCGACGATAGCAAGCCACCAAATATGCCATACTGCAGCGAATCCAAATACAAAGCTGAATGCTCCGATTATAACTCCCACAGCTGTATTTTTTGGCATATGAATATCTTCATATTTCTTAGCACTACCTACAGGAGTATTATCTACATTTAGACCCTTTTGCTTATGACCCCAATATGCATCACGCTTTTCAACCACTGGATCATGCGAGAAATTATAGAAAGGCACTGGAGAAGGTATACCCCACTCTAATGTGCGACCATAACCCCAAGCATCAGCGCCAACACGATTTTGGTCTCTTTGCTTAATACTTACAAAAATCTGTATAATTTGTAGTAATATTCCTAAACCAATAATCATTGCACCAACCCAAGCAACTATAAGCAGTGGTTGATATCCTGTGGCAGCATCATAGTGATACAGTCTTCTTGTCATACCCATAGTACCTAATATATACAATGGCATAAACGCTACAAAGAAGCCAATAAACCAGCACCATAATGAATACTTGCCTAAACGCTCATTTAATTTGAAACCAAATATTTTTGGAAACCAAAAAGTAAGACCAGAAAAGGCACCAAATACAACGCCTCCAATAATAACATTATGGAAATGTGCAATTAAGAACACACTATTATGCATTTGGAAGTCAACGCCTGGTACAGATAATAATACCCCTGTCATTCCACCAACAGAGAAAACTATCATAAAACCAATCAGCCACATCATCGGCGTTGCAAATGTAATACGACCTTTATACATTGTAAATAGCCAGTTAAAGATCTTAACGCCCGTAGGAATTGCAATAATCATTGTCATAATTCCAAAGAAGGCATTAACATTTGCACTCGCACCCATTGTGAAGAAATGGTGTAACCATACAGTAAACGACAAGATAGTAATAACTATACTTGCCCAAACCATTGTTGTATATCCAAAAAGTGGCTTCTTAGAGAATGTCGCCGCAACTTCTGAGAATACCCCGAATAAAGGTAATACAAGAATATAAACTTCAGGATGTCCCCAAATCCAGATTAGGTTGACATACATCATTTGGTCTCCACCACCTGAAACAGTGAAGAAGTGAGTCCCGAAATATCTATCTAAAGTCAATAACCCTAAAGTCACAGTTAAAACTGGAAAAGCAGCAACCACAAGGATAACTGAACATAATGAAGCCCATGTAAAGATAGGCATCTTCATTAACGTCATACCTTTGCAACGCATTTTGATAATAGTTACAAAGAAGTTAATCCCTGTCATTAGTGAACCAATACCAGATATTTGTAGACCCCAAATATAATAGTCTGTACCTACTGTAGGGCTATAGGTTGTTTCTGAGAATGGCGGATAAGCTAACCAACCAGCGTGCGCAAAATCTCCAACCAATAGTGAAATATTTATCAGCATTGCACCGACTACGAACAACCAAAAGCTCAAAGAGTTCATATAAGGGAACGCAACGTCTCTAGCACCAATCTGTAAAGGAATCACCCAGTTCATTAGTGCAAATATAAGAGGCATCGCCACAAAGAAAATCATAATTACACCATGAGCAGAGAAGATTTGATCAAAATGCTCAGGGATTAGATATCCTGTACTATCTCCAGATGCTAACGCTTGCTGTGTTCTCATCATCGCAGCATCAACAAAACCACGGAACATCATCACTAATGCTACGATAGTATACATAGTACCTATTTTCTTATGGTCAATAGTAGTGAACCACTCATTCCATAAGTAACCCCATTTTCTAAAATATGTAATACCGCCTAGTAATGCCACACCTGCGACTACGATTCCAATAAACATTGTTAATATAATTAACTGTTGACTTACTGGTTCATATAGGTATGGAAACACTAAATGCGGATTATTTAATTTTCCAATTAATGCTTCTAGCATATTTGTCTCCTATTTAAAACTACTACTTATTAATAATACTACATATCATGATGCATGTGCATACCAGACATATTACAAGCCATGTCTCCTGGCTTATAGTTTGGCATCATATAAGACATGACAATATCGTTAAATAAGTTCTTATCGACATGAGAATAGTAAGCTACTGGATTATCTATAGAGTCTTTAAATAGATCGCTCCAGAAGTAATCCCATGTTAATGATTGATGTTTTCCATTCTTAACATCTTTAACCCATTTATCAAAATCTGCCTGATCTGTAACTTTTGCAAAAAACTCCATTTCTGCAAAGCCTATACCAGTATAGTTTGCTGAGAATCCTCTATATTTACCTTCATGAGTAGCTATCAAATGCAATTGTGTGGTCATACCAGTCATTGCATAAATCTGTCCTGCTAACTCTGGTATAAAGAATGAGTTCATCGGCGCTGCTGAAGTTATCTTAAAGTTAATTGGGCGATCCTTAGGAATCTCAATATAGTTAACAGTAGCAATATCATACTCTGGATAAATAAACATCCATTTCCAATTTAGAGCTACCACATCTATCTCAACAGGCTTTTTGTCAGATTCTAATGGTTTATAAGGACTCAATGAGTGTGTGGTTTTCCAAGTAACAATAGCTAATATCAAAATTATTATAAATGGCACACCCCAACATATTATCTCTAGCTTATTACTGTGACTCCAAGTTGGGCGATACTCAGCATTAGCACCATCACGATACTTCCAAGCAAACCAAAGAGTCAAGATTATAACTGGTACTACTACAAAAAGCATAAGAACTATTGCAAAGATAAGCAGTTGTTTTTCTTGTGCTGTAATAACACCCATCGGATTCCAGATACCACCCTTACAACCAGATAAAGACAGAACTCCGACAACACTAGACAAGATTAGCAAGTATTTTTTCCAGTTCATTTTAAATACATTCCCTTTAAATTGACGATTAAAATATAATGTTTATACGCAAACACACATTTCACCAAGCTAGTATATTATATATAACATGTCTAAAAAAACAAAATCACTGTAATTTAACATATTAATCTATATACATGACAAAAAAATTAAAATATCTAACTAAAGACTTTATATATTAGTTATTTCGGGTTATAAAAAATACGTTAATCACCTAACATCAAAATTATCTACAAAGTTTGATACTTATACTAAGCAACTTAATTTAGCGGAAAAATCATCATTTACAAAATATTAATGTTTAATTATAAAAATCAATTAATTATACTCATGACTATCTTATTAAAATCAATTTAACAAATGTACAACAACGAAGTTAAAACAACTATAAATATATCACTAATATATAGCTTTAGAATGATTGGGTTATTTATAATCTTCCCAATCTTTAGTTTGTATATCAATCATCTAGAGTATGCCACACCATTTTTGATAGGCTTAGCTCTTGGAGTATATGGCTTAAGTCAGGCAATGCTTCAAATTGTATTAAGCATTCTATCTGACAAATTTGGGCGCAAACCAATAATATTTGTAGGATTAATATTTTTCATTATTGGCAGTATAGTTGCTGCCTGCTCAAGCACTATATATGGCATAATCATCGGGCGAGCAATCCAAGGAGCAGGTGCAATAGGTAGTACTTTAACAGCTCTTGTGGCTGACTCAACTAAAGAAGAAAATCGCCTCAAAGCGATGTCTTTAATAGGTATGTCGATTGGTTTCTCATTCTTAGTAGCAATGATGTTTAGCTCCATCCTAAATAGTATTATAGGCTTATCAGGAATTTTTTGGCTGACTGCAGTTTTTGGTGGGCTAAGTATTTTCATGCTTACAAAGATACCAACACCCAAAGCTCTAAGCTTTCATCATGAAGCAAAGCCAGTTTTTAAACTAATCAAAGATGTGATCTCTCACAAAGAACTACTTAAACTTAATTATGGCATATTTACTCTTCATGCCACGCTAACAGCACTGTTTATAGTAATTCCACCAATTTTGACAAATATCCTTAATATAGATGCTGACTATCAATGGTTAGTATACTTACCCGTTTTGATTATCTCATTCAGCATCATGTTTCCTTTTGTAATGATTGCTGAAGTACAACGCAAAATGAAAAAGTATTTTGTAATCGCAGTAGCGCTACTAGGTATATGTCTTGCGCTTTTAGTAATTAGCTATAGACATACTTTTTTACTATCAATTATCCTGACATTTTTCTTTGCTGCGTTTACATTTCTGGAGTCTTGTTTACCTTCATGGGTATCAAAAATAGCTCCTATTGGTAGTAAAGGTACCGCTATGGGAGTATTTTCTAGTTGTCAATTTTTTGGTATTTTTATCGGAGGTATGATTGGTGGTATTACTTATCATCACTTTGGTATCGCTGGTGTGCTTATCTTGTGTACAGCCTTATCAGTATCTTGGTTTATAATTAGTTTGATAATGGCAGAGCCTACTTATTTAAATTCAAAAGTTTACAGACTAGATAAACTAACACCAAACCTAAAAGTAAAATTAGATCAACTACTCCACAAACAAAAAGGGATATATGAATCAATAATTTGTTTAGAGGAAAATGCTATTTATATCAAGGTTGATAAAAAAGAATTTGATGAAAAAAATCTTCTTGAAAAAATTAATTTTATCACTGCTAATCAAGCATAAAAATAAAACACCTACTAAATCTAATCTTATCAAGGCTAATCATATCAGTAATTTAATACATAAACCATTAGATAATATACAATAATAAATAAATTAAAATTTAAAACAATACTTAACTTAATCACATACTTATTTAACCAAAAACCTTTATGTTAAAACCCACCATAGATAATATTTTAGATAGCCATCAGTGATTAAATTTTAATCAAATTGCAAAACTATACCATTTCAGTATATTAAATCTATACTATTTTGGTATACTCAAAGCCTTTATTTTCAATGCTTTCAGCATAATTTATTGATTTAAATAATTAATGTGTTACAATTTCAACTGCACAATTAAAGGGGAGAAAAAGTGACTACTGCTCAGATCAGCCTATTTTTTCTTCCGATTTTCTTTTTAGAAAAATTTAATAATACACAGTTACTTGAGCTATAAGGAGAAAATAAATATGTTACCAACGCTCATGTCTGTTGACTTAGCAAGATTACAGTTTGGTTTAACAGCATCATTTCACTTTTTATTTGTTCCTCTAACTTTAGGTCTAACGTGGATCTTATTCACAATGGAGCTAATGTACATAAGAACAGGTAAAGAAGTTTATAAAGATATGGTGAAGTTTTGGGGTAAATTACTCGGAATAAACTTTGCACTAGGGATTATTACTGGTTTGACCATGGAATTTGAATTTGGTACTAACTGGTCATACTACTCTCAATCAGTAGGTGATATTTTTGGTACACCACTAGCTATTGAAGGTTTAGCAGCATTTATGCTTGAGTCTACATTTGCTGGTTTATTTTTCTTTGGTTGGGATAAACTTACAAAAAAACAACACCTACTTTCAACTTTTTGTTTAGCAATTGGCTCAAGTTTCTCAGCTTTACTTATCTTAGTTGCAAACGGCTACATGCAGCATCCAGTCGGCTCTGAATTTGTTGCTTCAACTATGAGAATGGAGACTGTTAGCTTATTAGATCTATTCCTTAACCATACAGCCCAAACAAATTTTGGCCATGTGATGACTACGGGATATACTACTGCTGCAATCTTTGTAATCGGGATAAGTGCATTTTATCTGATTAGAGGTCGTGATATAGCATTTGCTAAGAGATCTATCGCGATTGGCTTAGGTTTTGGTTTAATTACATGTATAGTGGCGATTATCTTTGGCGATGCAAATGGTGTAGATGCTTTTAGAGTACAACCACTAAAAATGGCTGCTATCGAAGCAGAATGGGATACTTCTAAAGCTCCAGCAGCATTCAATGCAGTTGCGCTACCGAGTCAAAAAGAACAAAAAAATAATTTTGATGTTCCTATCCCTGCCGTATTAGGTTTAATTGCAACTCACTCAACAGATACAGAAATTCCAGGAATCAAAGCTATACTCTATGGTAAAAAGACAGCTGATGGTACAAGAGATCCAAACCTTGCATACTACAGAGATATCAAAACAGGTCAAACTGCTGATGTTTCACCTGAAGATGCTGCTGCTGATCCAAGCAAATATGAAAAAGTACCTTCTGCTTTAGTTATGATCAAAGAAGGTGGTCTTGCATATGCTGACCTTCTAAAATGGCGTGAGACAGGACATAGTGGTGATACTCCTGATAGTAGCTACACTAACTACAACAACCCTACTTATCAGAAGTACATGGGCTTTGGTAAAATGCTAGTACAAGCTGCTCAAGAAAAATATGGTGTGGCTGATTCAGCAACAATTGCCAAAGCTGCAAATGATCCAGAATTAGTAAGAGCTGTTGCTACTAATATGGTTCCTGATGTTGCTAGTGTTTTCTGGAGCTTTAGGATAATGGTATTCATAGGATTCTTTATGTTTACCTTAATAGTTGTTGGGCTAATTCTACTTGCTAGAAATGCTCTTACTAGCAATGCATTTAGTAGATTTATCCTAAGGGTTATGATTTGGTCAATACCATTACCTTATATCGCATGTATTGCTGGCTGGTATGTAACTGAACATGGTCGTCAACCTTGGACTGTTTATGACCAACTACCTACAAGTATTAGTTCTTCAGCATTAACTGCTGCTGACGTTGGAACATCAATGGCGATATTCTTCTTAATAGATACTGCGCTATTTGCTGTAATGGTATTTTTAATGTTCAAATATGCAAGACTTGGTCCTAGCTCTCTAGGTACTGGCAAATATTATTTTGAACAAAACAAAAAAAGTAAATAAGGAGAGATAAATGTTATTAGACGTGTTACAAATTATCTCTTGGCTAGTTGTAGGAGTGCTAATATTTTTGGTAGCCGCTACAGTTGGTTTTGATTTTGGGGTAGGAATCCTTGCAAAATTCGTTGGTAAAGACGATTACGAGAAAAGAGCTATCATAAATACCGTAGGACCTACATGGGATGGTAGCCAAGTTTGGTTTGTCACCGCTGGTGGTGCTATATTTGCAATCTGGCCTCAAGTATATGCTACTAGCTTCTCAGGATTATATATTGCAATTTTAGTAGTACTATGGGGACTTTTCCTTAGACCTCCTGCTTTTGAGTATAGAAAGAAAATAGACAATCCTAAATGGCGTAATTTCTGGGATTGGATGCTTGTACTTGGAAGTATAATCCCTATAGTTGTGATGGGTGTAGCTGTTGGTAATCTTTTTTTAGGTTTTCCAATCTCTTATGATGATACTGCCAGACTGATTTATGGTACAGTAACAAATGGTCAATATCAGTCGATGTGGATCACATTACTACATTTACTAACACCATTTGCACTATTATTTGGTATATTTGCATTAAATATGGCACTAATGCATGGATCTGCTTATGCTAAGCTTAGAACTAGTGGTATTTTACGTGATAGGTTCAGAAAGATTACTAATGCAACAGCAAGTGTATATATAGTTTTATTCATAATCGCTGCAATTTGGATAACTTTTATACCTGGATATCAGTTTACTCCAGATGCTAGCTTAGCTCATCTATCAGATGCTTTAAATCATGCTTTCACATCAGGTAAAGTAACTACTGACTATTCATGGTACTATAATTTCAACCATGCACATATTTGGATGTGGTTTGCACCAGTACTAGCTTTTGTTGGCGCTATATTTGTTATTAGATTTAACAATCAAGACAGAGATGGCGCTGCTTTCTTAGCTAGTATGGCATCTTTACTTGGTGCTGTTTTAACCGTTGGCTTTACTTTATTCCCATTTATTATGGTATCCAATATTGGTGACTATATGTATAGTCTAACAGTCTACAACTCAAGTAGTAGCCAAACATCACTTATAGGTATATTATGCGCAGCTGTTATTATTCTTCCGATCATATTTAGCTATACATTCTTTGTCTATAAGAAAATGTGGGCTAATGGACGAAGAATATCAGCTGAAGAGATTAAAGCTAATTCACACGAAATGTACTAAATAAGGAGAAAGTGTATGTATTATTTAGCATGGATTATATCAGCTGGTCTAGCAGTTACAGTAGGTTGTTTCGTAGCTACTAGATTAGAAAAAAAAGAAGATCAATCAAAATAAAAATCATTATCTAAGCTATTCTATTTTTTGTTCTTTGGTGTAAAATCTTATCAGTAAAAATCATAATCTTTAAAAAAAATGAAAAAAACCGTATTTACATTTATAACTGCTATTGCAGTTATGATTTCTAGCGCATATGCTGATATTACCGTAGGAACAACAGGCGATTATGCGCCATTTTCAGTTTATAATCCCAAAGATAATAAATACTCTAGTAAGGATATAAAGCTCATAGAAGCTTTTGCAAAAAACAAAAAAGAACAAGTAAAGTTTGTCAAAACTTCTTGGGCAACTGCTGAGAATGATTTAAAAAGCAATAAATTTGATGTTTTTGTTGGAGGAATGACAATAACTCCTGAACGTCAAAAAGAATTTGTCTTTTCAAACCCATTAATATCATTTAATAAGGCAGCTATGACTGCTTGTAAAAAGTTAAATAAGTATAAAACTTTTAATGATATTGATAATCCAAAAACATTAGTTATTGAAAATAGAGGTGGTACAAATCAAGTATTTGCATTACAGAAATTTAAAAATGCTAAAGTGCTAATAATAAGCGATAATAACCAAGCAATAAACTCTATCATAAAAGGTATAGATAATATTCATCCTGATATTATGTTTACAGATACTTTAGAAATAGCTTATCAACATTCTAAGAACCATAAGATATGCCAAGTACCTGTAAAAGTTGATGATAATCAATACTACAAAGCCTTTATGTTTAATAATACATCACAAGGTAAGAAAATTGCTCAAGAGTTTGACAACTGGCTTAATAATAACCCGACTATCCTTAAAAAATATACAAAATCTTAAATAAAGCTTTGTAATTATCATTTATCATAAGAAAATACCTCTATAATCTATCTTGAGTAAACTCTGAATGCTTAAAGCGTATCGTATTACCTTAATTTTTAGTGGCTTGATTGTACTTATAGGATTAATGTCGATCGATTTTATTAGCCCATCCCTAACCTACATTAAATCTGATTTTGAAACATCTCAAACATTACTTAAAAATAGTGTATTAACCTACATGCTTATCCTAGGAATATTTCAACTACCATATGGATTTTTAAGTGATAGATATGGACGTAAGAAACTTGTGTTAATTTCACTATCAATAACAATTCTAGGTATTTTAATATCAGCTTTTGCTCAAGGAATCGTTCCTTTCTACATCGGTAGAATTGTAACTGCGATTGGTAGTGCTGGTTGTCCTGTAATAAGTAGATCAATAATTGCTGATGTTTCACACAATCCTAAGAGATTAAGGAAATCATTTTCTTTATATGCCTTAGCTAGTCAGATATCGCTATGTATTGCACCAGTACTAGGTGCTTTTATACAATCGGTTAGCTCATGGAGATTTTCTCTAATAACTCTGCTATTAATAAATATAGTTGTTTTTTTGTTAATCTTGTTAATAATGCCTGAAACTTCAAGAAGACTTGAATATAAAATAAACTATAAAACTACTTTAGATAAGTATTTGTATTATTTCAAAAATCGTTACTTTTTTATAATGAGTCTTCTTTCGGCATTATTTTATGTTTATTCCATAGGTTTTTATAATATGTTACCTTTTGTGTTACATCACTTAGGCATACCAGTAATTACCAATGGTTTTATAAACAGCTTCTACGCTATAAAGTTTGGCCACTGGAGCTTTTTCATTACAACGTTTCTTATATAGATATGCTTCCGAAAAGATTCTTGCTTTGCTACTTGGATTATTTTTGTTTCATTTTATAGCATTTATATTATTGTTTAAGTTATATACAAATACTTTTACCATAATTATATTTGGCATTGGTACAGCTTTTCTATGTGGTATTATCGCGCCATTAATACTATCAATGTGTATGCAAGGATTCAAAAAAGATAAAGGCATAGCTAGTGCGGTACAAAGTGCTATTAAGATGTTTTTTACAGGTGTAGGATTAATAATATTCTCATACATTAAGCTTGAAAGTATAGTTAATCCGAGAGTATTTTGTTAAACACATAAGAGATAGCATCACAAAATTTTTCAAAACTATTATTCACTTTTCTAAATATTTTTTTAAAGTTAGCCCAAACCTTTTCAATAGGATTTAAATCTGGAGAATACGGAGGTAGATATAATATTTGTACATCAAATTTATTGGCTATTTCAATCAGCTTAGAGGATTTATGGAAACTAGCATTATCCATTACTATAGTAGTTTTAGGTTTTAATGATGGGCATAAGTGTTCCTCAAACCATTGATTAAAAATTTCAGTATTGGTATATCCACTGTACTCTAATGGAGCTATAATCTTTTTATCTGCATAATTATATCCAGCAACAATACTTCTTCTTTGTGTTTGATATGCTAAAACCTCACCATAACTAGGCTCACCAATTAGTGACCATCCTCTTAGGATAGAAAGCTTATTGTCACACCCCATCTCATCTATATAAAATAACAAGTTTTGAGCTATTTCTTTTAGTTTTTCTATATACTCCAACCTTTCATGTTCTTTTCTTTGCTTATATTTTGGAGTCTTTTTTTAAAACTAAAACCAAGTCTATTAAGACAATCATAAAATGTACTTCTTGGAATATCAGGGGCTAATGCTTCTTTTATATCTAATGCACTTGCATCTGGATGATCTATCAAATACTGTTCAATCAATGTTTTATCGGTAAAGCTAGCGACTCTGCCACAACCAACTCCTTGCTTTGAACTATAATCTCCGGTTCTTTTATAAAACTCTATCCATGAAACAACTGTACGCTTATCTATGTTAAAAAACTTACTCAGCTCGAACTCCGTCATACCTTCTTCATATTTATTAATTACGATGTCTCTAAAATATTGGCTATATGATGGCATTTTTATTAGACATTATAACATTTCTACAAATATCTTTTTCTACAAATATCTTTCGGATTAACTATATCTATGAGTAACCTAGTATTAGTTTAGAGGATGTCAGCATTTAGTAGGTAGAAAATAAAATAAAGTAGTATTAAGATTAATTCAACAAATTACACAAATGAGAAAATCTTAATTTGAAAAAGAATAATAACTCATTGGATTTACCTAAGTATTTATAGTTATACTGAATAAGGGGAGCGATTTTAGTCATTAAAACTCCTTCAAGATCTGAAAAAAATCTACTAATTTCAGCAGGTCTAATTTTAAGAATAAAATCATTTATTGTATATTCAAGTTCTTTTTGATTACTCCTGGTTATTGCCTTATTTCGAAATTGACTCATCATCATATGTGAAGTAACTGTTGACGGTCTTCCAAGACGTATTTTATGACCTAATTCTAAGATTCTTGAATTTGCTTTAACAGGACTAAAACGCATTGATTCTAAAAGAAGAAATAAACTAGACATAGATTTTTTTTAAATAATTCTTGAAAATTGTGCGAGACCTCTGTCATAAATTTCCCATATTTTAAAGCATCCCAAAAACTCACAATATAGTCGTGATCTATCTTACTATAACACCGCTTTCCATTAAATAGTCCTGTACCAAAATTACAGATATGAAAATCATTTTCTATTAACACACAAACATAAAATAAAATTTGTATTAGTCCAGGGTAATCTTTTTGATCCCCACTAAGTGATTTATATTCTTGAAAATCATTTATGCCTTTTGAAGCAATACCAATAATTTTGTTTTCATGCTTAGATAATAATAATAGAGATTTTGAAGCGCGATTTCCAATAAAATAATTCCAAATTTGAGCATAGATAACTTCAGCAATTGCATTTTCAACTTCATTATTATTAAGAGATTTAACAAAATAGTTTACTTTTTCATTCTTTTTATCTTTATAGCGAGTCACTACATGTGCAGATGCAGTAGAATTTCCTATTTTGGAAATATTTTGAACAGGTAAGAAAACATCAAAAATAGGATTATTTATAATAGATAAATTGTTTTCTATGGGAGCTTGATTCTTAGTTTGTTGGAAAACATTATTAACATAAGTCCACAAAGAACTTGGATGCTTATTTCCTCCCCTTAGTAATGAAGCATCAACTTTTATTTCTGCTTTAGTGATTGTTTTTTTATATTGTAATTTAAGGTTTAAAAGAACCTCTTCTAGTTCTCGGGACTTTTCTAAATAATGTTTGATTAATTGATTCATTATGGTTAAGTTAGGGCAATGTAAGATATAATCTTTTAATAGAGCGGCTCTTCGAATGCCGGTATCCCTATGCCGGTGATGTATACTTAAAAAGTGGCTCTTATATGGATGATTGATATATATTTCTATTGACTGTAGAAAATCTTTGCGTATTACTTCAAAATTTTTCATAGACTAGCATACAGTTAAGACTTTGAGGTCAATACATGGTATCAATAAATAATTTTCTCTACAAGCTAGTGTTATAGCGACTTATAATTATAAACCTTATATCAACACTTTGATTTAGCTATAATAGATATATCAAGGTAATTTAGCGCATCTTATACAAGAAGAATTTTGCTTAAGAAACTTCATCTATAGACTAGATTTTCAACAAATTATATATTTTTCTTCGGTTATTAGGTTCTATGAATAAAAAATATTTCAGTTAAATAAGTAAATCAACTCTAAAGCTGTAGAGAAAAATCTTATCAAATCCAGAAAACATTCTTATAAAATTAAGCTCTAGTGAGACGTTTTATTTAAACCAAAATACTTCTTCATAACAAGTAAAGAAATCAGTTCTTCTCTTTGTTTATTTTTGAATTGATTTACATATTCGTTTGCATTTTTAATTATTTTAAGAGCTTTTTCGGGGTGATTGTTATAATAGTCTATTTTCTCTTGAAGATCAGAATAATCATCTTTTAATAATACATAGTGATGATTTGGTATTAGGGTACCTTCCATAAACCACGTTTCATATTTTGGTTTATTCATAAAACAAAGGGAATTTGAGTTCATGATCCATTTAAGATTAGTAGCAACATCGTAGCCCTCTATACTAACGATATATTTATATTTAAGCTGGTCTTGTATGCTCAGAAAGCCTTTGTTATATGGTTGACCAATTGATTCTTTACGCGTGTCACCAAAATTTGTATTAGGTAAGTTATAATAATTTTCTATGAAATATTGTCGAGTAGGTTGATGACAAGCTCCTCTAAAGACTGCCATATTAAGTTTATCTTCAAATTTTTGATTGTCTTCAAAAAGACTAAAGTGTCGTAGTTTATCAAGCTTTAGAATAATAGAGTTTTGATTATCATCAGCTATTGGTCTACTTTTTACAAAAGTTGGTTGTTGGGGTATTTTAGTAAGATCATAAAAAGCTGTAGCAAAACTATCGGTTTTATTAAAGTATACTAAAAACTCTTTAAAATCATAAAAGTATGAGGAATTAATAGATTTTCTGACAAGACTATGGTCAATAATGTCAAATACTGGAGTGTTTCTTTTAAAATTTTTCCAATTAGAGCTATTTTGTAGCATAAATGGTTTAGATAGCCTATTATAGTAATTAACTCTATACTCGATATATTCTTTGTCAAATTTTGCGATGCTTTTCAGTTTATGTTCCAAACTTAGCTCAAAAAACTTTTTAGGTATAATAGTTCTGCTAATATTTTTTATGTAATACTTTAACTTTTTCATATTTTATATGTACCTAATATTTAAAAAATAAAGACATTCTTATTTTAGCATGATGATTAAGCTTAGTGTATTATAGGAACTTGATAATACTATTTTATAGATAGCAAGTCATAGAACTTAAGACTAAACTTTTACTTCATCTAGCAATTGAGTAGAATATCTATAATTAATAAGAATGATACAGAAAAATGCAAAAAAATTCTCTAGTAATATTTAAATCTAAACCAGCAAAGGTTATTAATCTCTTAGATAAAAAAATTGAGATTGAGACTCTCGATGGTAAAAATATTAAGTTACCCGCAAAGAGTGTTCAATTACTTGTAGAGTCAGAAAAGGATTTTGAACTTGAAAGTTTAAAAGAGCTAGAAATAGCTGAACTTGAAATGACTTGGGAATTATTACAAGAGCAACAACAAACATCTGTTGAAGAGCTATGTGAGTTACTTTTTGAATCTATAGGGGTAAATCAGGCTTATACCGTGTGGCTTTTAGTTTCAGAAGGAGAGTATTTTAGCTTTAATGATGATTTTAGTATCAATATTCATTCACAAGAGCAAAAAAATGCAATAGTTAGAGACAAACAAGAGAAACTTAAAAAAGAGCAAGAACTTAATGATTTCATAGAGCGTTTAAACAATAAGACTTTTAATGAAGATGATAGGAAATTTCTTAAGGAAATAGAAGCTCTAGCAACACTTAAAACTAATAAGTGTCGTTTTTTTAAGTACTTAAACATGGAGGAGTCTGAGAATAGTGCGTATAAATTGCTTTTGGATATTGGCTATTGTGATGAGTTTTTTAACCCTTATTTATACAGGTATGGTGCTGAGTTAGAACATAATTCTGCAGAGTTTAACTACAATTCTAAATCAGATAACCAGCGAGTAGATCTGACACATTTAAAGGCTTATGCTATAGATGATGAAGGTAGTAATGATCCTGATGATGCAATTAGTTGGGATAGCCAAAAAAATAAAATGTGGGTACATATCGCAGATCCTTCTTCTAGTATTAGTTTTGGTGATGAGGTTGATCTTCAAGCTAGAGCACGAGGCTCAAATTTATATGTGCCGGAACAGATAGTCATGATGTTACCTCCTCAAGCAACAGCAAAATTAGGCTTAGGCTTACAGGAGGTATCTCCTGCAGTATCTGTAGGATTTAGGATTGATGAGCAAGGTGATATCCATGATATTGAAATATGCTTTAGTAATATAAAAGTTACACGATATTCTTATGAATTTGTTGAAGAAAATATGCATACTTTAGAGCTTGGCGATATAGTAAGTTATGCAAAATATTTCACTGATAAGCGTTTATCTAAAGGTGCAGTTGAGCTTGATTTCCCAGAGATAAAGATATCATTAGATGCTAATAAAAATGTTAAATTAACTGATTTACCACGTTTAAACTCAAGGACACTTGTACGAGATACAATGCTAATGGCTGGTGTTGCAGTAGGACAGTTTTGTATTAAAAATAATATTAGTGTATCCTTTTCTACACAGCCTGAACATGATCTTGGACAAGATGGTTTAGAGAATATCGATTCAATAGCTGATATGTTTGCAACACGCAAAAAACTCCAAAGAGGCAGATATTCTACACAACCTAGTATGCATGCAGGGATGGGATTAGAAGCCTATGTACAAGTAACTAGTCCATTGAGAAGATACCTTGATTTGATTGTACACTATCAGTTACGTAATTTTCTGCAGCATAAAGAGATGATAAGTGCTCAAGAGATTGATAACATAATTGCTCAAGTTGATATTCCTATAAAATCAAATAGACAAACTGAGCGTTTCTCAAATTCACACTGGAAGTTGGTTTACCTAATCCAAAATCCTGACCTGGAATTTCAAGCGACAGTTATTGAGAAATTAGAAAAAAGTAGATTAATGGTTTCTATTGCAGCTTTAGCGATGACTAAAAAACTTTCTGTCAGCGGTAAGTATGATTTAAATGATCAAATAAAGTTACAAAACACCTCAGTAAACCTTGTTACACAAGAGGCTTTCTTTAGAGTTATTGAAGAAAATTAACCATATTCTAACAATAAATTAACAGTTTTATCCACAGGGCGTGAAAAATATTTATAAACAATATATTTCTCGATATCTAGATGCTCAAAGTATTGTAAATAAAGGCTTTTATAGTGGTGATCAATCTCTAATAAACTAATAAACTAACACTTTTCACAAAAATCTCATATAGATATAAACAAACTTATCCACAATAGATGTTGATAATATTTTTCATGGCTTGAATTACTTAGAGTACAATGCTTTCGGAGGTGTTTAAATTTTTAGATATTAATAAATTTCTTAAACTAATGTATCATTCTACCTAATATTAGTAGATTTAGAAATTTTATGAATTACGAACTTATGGAGCCAGCAAAGCAGGCTAGGTTTTGTGTTATATGGCTGCATGGCCTTGGTGCTGATGGACATGATTTTGTAGATATTGTTAACTATTTTGATGTTTCATTGGATGAAATCAGATTTATTTTTCCTCATGCTGATATTATACCTGTGACTATAAACATGGGGATGCAGATGCGTGCTTGGTATGATATCAAGTCACTTGATGCAAATAGCCTAAATAGAGTAGTTGATGTTGAAGGTATAAATAGTTCAATAGCAAAAGTTAATAAATTAATAGATAGTCAAGTCAATCAAGGTATTGCTAGTGAAAATATTATCTTAGCGGGTTTTTCACAAGGTGGTATAATTGCTACCTATACGGCTATTACATCTCAAAGGAAGCTTGGTGGTATTATGGCTTTATCTACATATTTGCCAGCATGGGATAATTTTAAAGGTAAAATTACATCTATAAATAAAGGATTACCTATACTAGTTTGCCATGGTACGGATGATCAGGTATTACCTGAAGTTCTTGGTCATGATTTATCAGATAAACTAAAAGTTAGCGGTTTTGCTAATGAATATAAACACTACGTAGGTATGCAGCATTCTGTATGTATGGAAGAAATAAAAGATATCTCAAACTTTATTGCAAAGACATTTAAAATATGAAACAAATAACTATAGCTAGTCGAGAAAGTAAACTAGCATTATGGCAGACAAATTTTATCAAAAATCGTATCCAATCAGAGCTAAACATTCCTTGTGAAATAAGTACTATGAAAACACAGGGAGATATTATTTTGGATCAACCACTAAACAAAATTGGTGGTAAAGCACTATTTATGAAAGAGCTAGAAGTAGCAATGCTTAGTAATAAGGCTGATATTGCTGTACATTCTCTTAAAGATGTTCCTTACCAATTACCGCAAGGTTTTTGTTTAGCAGGTTTTATGCCAAGAGAAGATCCTCGAGATGCTTTTGTATCAAATAAATATAATTCTATTGATGATTTACCTAAAGGAGCTGTTGTTGGAACATCTAGTCTACGGCGAAAAGCGCAGCTTTTGCACTATAGAGATGATCTTGAGATTAGAGATTTAAGAGGCAATATTCAAACTAGACTGTCTAAGCTTGATAATGGTGATTATGATGCGATTATTTTAGCTAGTGCTGGACTTATTCGCTTAGAGTTAGTTGAGAGAATAACTCAGTTTATCCCTGTAGAAATATCTTTACCAGCGGTAGGTCAAGGTATAGTAGTTATAGAGGCATTAGAGAGAGATAATGACCTTTTAGAAAAAATACAAAAATTAAATTGTAGAGAAAGTTCTCGTGTAGCAACAGCTGAGAGAGCTTTTAATCAAGAATTAAAAGGTGGCTGTCATGTTGCAATAGGTGCTTATGCAGAATTAGATAATAATCAGATAACCTTGATGGCAATGGTTGCAAGTAGTGATGGTAAGAAAATTCTCAAGCGAAAGATGATTGGGGATGATCCTACTAAACTTGGTAAATTGTTAGCTCAAGAGATGATAGCACTAGGTGCATATAAAATATTGGAGAGTTAAATGGGACTTTTATTATTATTATTGGTAGGTATTGGTGGTGGTTTTGGTGCAATGGCAAGATTTGCATTGACTCAAGCAACCGCAAGTATTTCTAAGCAAATTCCTTTAGGTATTTTATTATGTAATATTATTGGCTCACTAATTATTGGTATGATGGCTGCATTCTTGATAGAAACTAAGCTTTTTAATGAAGATGTTTCGACATATGTCAGATTTCTTTTAGTTACAGGGTTTTTGGGAGGCTTTACTACTTTTTCTAGCTTTAGTTTGGATATCCTAAACTTATTACAACGAGGAGAGATTTTTATAGCTATAGGATATATTATGGTTAGTGTCTTAGCATCATTAATAGCTGTTATATTAGGGTTTTATATAGTTATGGGAGTTTATAAGTGATAAGAAAAATAACCGCACTATTTTTATTTTGTTTGCTTATAGTTAGTTGTATGCCTTTTTTAGGAGGTAATATGATTGTCAGAGATAACCGCTTTGAGTCTGATTTGGGACAACATAGTCTCCAGATGCAGCAAGGTACAACGGTTAAACAGTTATATGATGCAATAAAAAAAGCTGTAAAAGCTAATCCTGGTGAGTTTGAGATAAAGGCTGATGATTATAGTAATCAAAAAGCTACATTATGGACATTTTCAAATAAATATAATCAACCAGTTACTTTCGAAGCGGTTCAAAGAGCTGGTCAAGTTTATTTAAGTATAAGTGTAGGTGAAGAGGGTCAGGCAAGGGTGAATAATGATGTTATTTATTATCTACAAGATTTAGTTTTGAATAATTTACAATAGTCTTTTCCTTTAGCAGCCGCGATTACATCTATCAGAAATTATTATATTATATATAAATAATAATAGTTTAAAATTCTATGATTTTAATATTAAAATTATAAAAAATAATAAAGTTAAATTTGAATCACTTAGGGAAGTTATGCAGAAATACTCACCGCTTATTTTGTCACTGCTACTAATATCATGTTCAAGCAATCCTGAAATCACTAGGATAGGTCCTGGAATTATTAAATCTCAACAGCAGCTAATAAGTAAAGAACAGCTAAAAAAAGATGAAACTAAAAAAGATGTTTTAACTGGAGCTGGTATTGGTGCTGGTAGCGGAGCTATGGCTGGAGCTATGATAGGAGGAGTGATCGGAATAATTGGTGGCGGTAGGAGCCGGAGTTGGAGCTGGGACAGGAGCATTAGTTGGAGCTGGTGGTGGTTATATTTATGTGTCAAATAAAGATGACATTATTGGTAAGTATAAGTATGAAGTTTTAGAAGATGGCAAAACATCACCGATAACTTTTGAGCAATTTCCTGATAGAAATTATTTGGCAGGTCAAAAAGTTGATATATATACAAGTAAATATAAGGGAGAGAAAACTTATTTTATTAAAGCAATACAACAAGATTCTAAAGAAGATTAGGATTCTTTTTCTACTTTAAAAGTCGTTCCACAGTAAGGACAACTATTAGTTTTTTTATCTTTTAAGTCAATATATACTCTAGGATGTAAGTTCCAGTTTTCATGATATTTCGTTGGGCAAGAAACACGCTCACCTGGACGAACTTTAATCACTTTTTGCTCTTTTTTCATCGTATTTTAAAATCTAGCAACTATTCAATAGCTAAATTTTAACAAAAATATTATCAAATTAGTAATACAAAAATAAATATAAATAACTTATACTAACAGCGTTGTTAAAAAAACAAAGAGTTTTGACATATGAAAAGGTTATATAGCACTAATATGTCAGCAAAGGTTTCTCGCACAAAGTGGGATATTTTAGCTTTATCAATTATACTTCTGATATTAAGTATCTTTGTATGGTCAACCTCTGACCTTGGCGGTTCTATTGATTATAAAAGTCAGGCTAGTGTTCTTAAATACTCAGATATTTCGTTAAGTCTTTGGCTCTTGCCTTACTATACAGCGGAAACAACAATTAGAATGTTTATAGGTTTAGTTATTTCACTACTTATAACATTTATATTTGGAACATGGGCAGCAAAAAATAAAAGAGCAGAAAGTATAATCATACCGCTTGTTGATATTTTACAGTCAATACCAGTTCTGGGTTTCTTTGCAATTACAGTAACAGGATTTTTAGTTATATTTCCAACCTCATTATGGGGAGCCCAAGCTGCGGTAATTTTTGGTATTATAACAGCACAAGCTTGGAATATGATTTTAAGTTTCTATCAATCCTTAAAGACAGTACCAAAAGAGCTAAGAGAAGCTGCTGATATGTACCAACTCTCATCTTGGCAGAAATTCTGGAAACTAGAAGTACCATTTGCAATGCCTGGTTTAGTTTGGAATACGATGATGTCAATGTCAGGAAGCTGGTTTATGATAGTAGCTTCTGAAACAATTATGGTTAATTTCAGTGCATCACAATCAATACCAATAAATTTACCTGGTATAGGTTCTTTTATTGATGCGGCTAATAATGCACAGAACTTTACAGCAGTTGGTGCTGCAATAGTTACTATGTTGGTTACGATTATCTTATATGATCAACTTTTATTTAGACCATTAGTCTCTTGGTCTGAGAAGTTTGTTATCGGTGATAATCCTTCAGAGACGCATAGTAAATCATGGTTTTTAACTATTTTGCAAAAGGCATATGTTGTCAAAATTTTCACGACATTTTTAGCTAAATGCTCTAATAAGATTGTGAATATAAAGTTTTTTAAGAAAAACCTTGATAAAGCTTATAATCAAAAAGTTCATAGAAAAGCCGATAAGCATGAAAGTGTAACCAAGAGAATACTTTGGAATGTTATTATTATCTTAATGATATTAGCATTGCTATATTTTGTCTATCAAACAGTTTATGCCAAAGATAAAGACATAGGTATTGAAGAAACATTTAAAGTATTTGTATATGGACTATTTACAGGAGTCAGGGTTGCGGTACTGATATTGATAACTTCACTAATATGGGTTCCGATAGGAATATGGATTGGTTTAAGACCTAAGATAGCTCAAAAAGTTCAGCCATATGCACAAATGGCAGCAGCTTTTCCTGTCAACGTACTATACGGTGTATTTGGAACACTAGTGGTAATGTTTAACCTTAATTTTAATATATGGTGTATCCTACTTATGGCGCTTGGTACACAGTGGTATATTTTATTTAATGTCATTGCGGGAGCTTCAGCTATACCAGAAGAGTTAAAGTTAGCTGCTGAAAATATGCAACTAAAGGGTATTATCAAGCTTAAAAAGTTTCTTGTGCCTGCGGTGATGCCATATTACGTCACCGGTGCTATAACAGCAGCGGGAGGTTCATGGAATGCAAGTATTATTAGCGAATACATAAACTGGGGTAAAGATTCTGTAATTCAAGCTTCAGGAATAGGTGACTATATTACAAAATATACTAATATGCCAGGAGATCATACTTCAAATGTCCTTTTAGGTGTGATAGTGATGTGTATTTTAGTTGTAGCCTCTAACAAACTGTTCTGGCGCAGATTATATAACTATGCGGAAAATCGTTTTAGTATGAATATGTAAGGCATAGGAGATTTTATAATGACTAAGAAAATATTTACAGTAGAAAAAGTTAATAAAGAGTTTAATATCAAAGGTGGCCATTCTCTTAAAGTCTTGGATAATATAAATTTTACTCTTTATGAAGGTGAAGTTGTTGCTCTATTAGGTAAGTCCGGCTCAGGTAAGTCAACTTTATTAAGAATAATTGCAGGCCTTTTAAGTCCAACTAGTGGTGATGTGCTCTATCGTGGTAAAAAAGTCTCTGCACCTGTACCAGATATTTCTATGGTTTTTCAGAGTTTTGCACTGATGCCATGGTTAACAGTTTTACAAAATGTGGAGCTTGGACTTGAGGCACGTAAGATAAGCTTAGAAGAGCGTCGACAAAGAGCTCTAAAGGCTATCGATATGGTTGGTCTAGATGGTTTTGAGAATGCTTATCCAAAAGAACTGTCTGGTGGTATGAAACAGCGTGTCGGTTTTGCTAGAGCTCTTGTACTTGAGCCGGACGTTTTATTGATGGATGAGCCTTTTTCTGCACTTGATATTCTAACAGCGGAGAATTTAAGAGAAGACTTACTTGATCTATGGGAAAATAATGATGCTATGAAAGGTATTTTGTATGTGACTCATAGTATCGAAGAGGCAGTTTTGACAGCAGATAGGATAATTATATTTGGTAGTAATCCAGGATTTATCTGTGGTGAGCTAAAGATAAATATCCCACATCCAAGAAGCTCTCAGGACCCTGTAGTTGCTGATCTTGTAGATCAGGTTTATCGTATGATGACTACAGCTCAGACCAAAGAGCTAACAGAACGTATGAATAAGAAAACTGCAATGACTATCGGCTATCGTCTACCGGATGTTGATATTTCTGAGATGAATGGTCTTTTAGATGAGATGGCAGAGATTAAGAATGTTGAGGCGGTTGATTTGCCACAACTTGCTGATGATTTACATCTTGATATTAATGATTTATTCCCAATCATTGAGATTTTATCAATCTTAAGATTTGCTGAAGTTTCTGATGGTGATATCAAAATGACAGCGATGGGACGTAAGTTTATTGATTCAAACATTGATGAGAGAAAATTTATTTTTGGACGCTTATTTTTGAAATATATACCATTAGCGCGTCATGTGGTTAAGGTTCTTAGCGAAAGAGAAAGTCAGTCAGCTCCTAGAAGTAGGTTTTTAGCAGAGTTGGATGATTATTATCCGATGGATGTCGCTGAGCGAGTTTTTGACACATTTATTGACTGGGCTCGTTATGCTGAACTTATCTACTATGATGCAAATACCGGAGTAATATCTTTAGATGAAAATGCTGCGGAATATATCAAGAAAATGTAGTTAAAATATTTGCTGTTTAAAATTTATAAAAAAAATAGTGACGAGAATATAATAACTCTAAGGGTGAATAATCTCTAGGGGTTGTTGTGAATTTTTTTATAAAAATTCTAACATTTCTCCTGACGATTGCTTTTCTGTTTAGTATTGGACGCGCTGCTATTAAGCAAACAGATGAAAAACAGATTCTTAAAAAGGATATATCAGTCCTGAGACTACAGATCTTTTCATTAAAAAAGCAAATAAATCAGGTTGAAGAATATCAAGATTCTACAAATACTAGCTTACGTTCAGATTTTGCTACTTACAGCTCAAAAGTAAATAATACTTTAACTTCTGTAAGTCCAACCAAAGTAGATGCTTTAGGATCTAGATCTAATAATATTGCAACAAGGGTATCAAGTAACGAAACATTTGACCAGAACTTATTTAGACGTGGAAATAGTCAAGGCGTCTTTTTTTCAAATGGTTCGATTGATGTTGGTAATGCCCCAGCTATAACAACTCAAGGGCAGATAACCTATTTAGGCTCATATTCTGGTAATAATACCATACAGCTTGGACAAATATCAAAGAATCTATATGCTTCTACAATAATTGGCCAAAGAGATAAGTTTCCTAATTACTCAATGTTTTTTGGAGGATACTTTGAAGGAGATGCTCAAACATGGTTTGGCAGTCAAATAAATAGAGCTGGCGGAACTTCTGATTTTCCAGCGACTGGTCAAAATATATATATGACAACAGTAGACTTATATTTCCTAGCTAATGTAGGAGAATATATGACAGCAGTATTTGATTTTCTTACTGATGACAATAGTGATTTTGGACTTAGGAATGGTTTTGTTATCTTAGGTAATTTAGATACATCACCTTTTTTTGTAACTGTTGGCAAGAATAGAAGGATATCTGTAGGAACATATGGTGGAGGAGGACCATGGAGTAATGGACTTTCAGAGGATTTTCTGGCTCCTGGATCAGTTACGAATATATCGTTAAATTATAAGACTAGCTCAATAAATGCGAATGTAACAACTTTCGGTACACAAAATAATCATTTAGATTTTTCAGCAGCTATCTTTTATGCTAATAAGTTAACAACTGATCTTTCTTATGGTCTTAATTTTGGATATATATTTAACCTTGCAGGAGCCGATAATACTAGTATCTCTAAGTTTCTTGATAGTATAGATAAGGGTAATGATAGTGTTGGTACTATAGATATTGATGGAACACTAGCATACTCAATTTTAGGTGGAGTTTTACAGTTCCAAAGTGGCTGGTCAACGACAACAAATAAGGAGGATTTTAATAAAAATGGGACAAGTGTGAATACTGGGGCGTGGTATTTTGGTTTAGCTTACGGATTTAGATTATATGGAAGAAACACAAATTTTAACTTTAGTTATTCACAATCATATAATGCTGCAAATATACCAATGTCTTTGTCAATTGCTTCACCAAATTTTGGACTTGCTGATTCAGGTATAAAAAAACAAATAATTGTTTCGTCTCAGAGATCATATTTTGATAATAATGTGCTAATAGGACCAGAATACTCATACCAAAGTCTATATAATGGTGAAGATATGAATACTTTGACTCTAGACCTATCTGTATATATATAGTTTAGGTTTATCCTTGTAAGATTGATAAACAAATTAATATCATATAATATTTAGAATTCTTATGATGATATTTTTATATTCAGGGTATTTATTTTGAGTAATAATATGGAGCTATTTGTACATTCGTCTAATTATATTTTACTAGCATCTGGCTTAATATTGTTTTTTGCTATTGTTTCACAGTTTTTATCTTGGAGATTAAAGCTACCATCGATACTTTTTTTAATTTTAAGTGGAATTATCCTCGGACCTCTATCAGAAGCAATATTCCAAACTGGCTTCAAGCTGGTTGATGGTAATGTTATATTTGGTGAGGCGTTGTCACCTTTTGTTTCAATCTGTGTGGCAATAATTCTTTTTGAGGGCAGCTTATCGCTAAATTTTAGTAAGATAAAAAGTGTAAGTAGTGTTGTTATACTTCTGATTACTGTAGGTTTAGCAATTACTGTTGTACTTACAGCCTTGTTCTGTTATTACGTTGTTGGTTTGAATCTAGAACTATCTATGCTTATCGGTGGTATTACCTGTGTGAGTGGGCCAACCGTTGTACCACCTTTTATGAGGACTGTTAGACCAAAAAAACATATTGCAAATATCCTAAAATGGGAGTCTATACTCGTAGATCCGATAGGAGCGTTAGTTGTAGTCTTTATGCTAGCATGGTTTGTTATTGGCGGCAATTTTGCTAATCAACCTAATGCAGTAAGTACATTTATAGCATATATGGTGTTTGTATGTATTTTAGGAATAACCTCAGGATTTATTTTTGGTTATTTAATTGGCTTAAGCTTTAGAAAACATTATATTCCAGAGTATCTAAAGAGTTTTTTCGTACTTGCGGTAATTGTGTTAGGTTTTATTATTTCTGATGCAATTATGCATGGTGCGGGACTGTTAATGGTAACAGTAGCAGGTCTGGTAATGGCAAATATGAAAGATATCAAAATGTCTGATATTGTTTCATTTAAAGAGAATCTAAGCATTGTGATTATCTCAGTTCTTTTTATTGTCTTAGGAGCTGAAATTGACTTTAGTTTATTTAAAGATTATTGGTTAGATTTGATTGAGGTTTTTTTATTTTTACAGTTTATATTACGACCAATAGTTGTTTTCTTGTGTTGCCTAGGATCTAAAACAACTTTTGCAGAAAGAGTTGTTTTGGGGATTATTTATCCTCGTGGGATTGTGGCAGCATCAGTAGCAGCATTAGTAGCGGTTAAGATTATTAAATCACATCCTGAGCTATACAGTGAGGCAAATACTTTAGTATTCTTTGTCTTTATGATAATTGTTTTTACTGTTGTTTTTCAAAGTATCGTTACACCATATATTTCAAAAGCGCTTGGAGTTACTGAACCAGAGGGTAAAGGATTTTTGATAATTGGGGGTAATAGATTTGCACGTGAGTTAGCAGAAATTTTTGTCAAAAATGATATTGAAGTTGTAATTACAGACTCTTCTTGGGGTAATGTGCAAAAATGTCGACAGTTGGGTTTAAATACTTATTATGGTAGTCCTGTTTCAATTCATGCTGATTGGAGTATTAATTTAGTCGGCATCGGTGCGATGCTGGGATTATCAACAAGTGAGTATGTAAATGCAGTATCAGCGATGAAATATAAATATGAATTTGGCTCAAATAATGTCTATGTACTACGTACAGCACAAAAAGAGAGTTACAAAGGTATTGGTGCTATAGAAACAAATCTTGCTAATTTATTATTTGATGAGGGAGTTGATTTTAATATCTTGATAGAGATGCTTAATCAAGGAGCTACAATTAGAAGTACAAATATTACCCCTAACTATACTTTAGAGAAGTTTTTTAGTGATAATCCCAACGCTATTGGATTATTTATCATTGATGATAATGGTTATGCACAACCTTTTAGTAAGAATAAAAAGATTAAATTTGAGAGTTATAATTTGATATCATTAAGGGATGATAAAAGTAAGGATCAGCTATGTCTAGATGTATAAGAAGCTTTAATGGTAAATATCCTAAAGTAGCTGATTCAGCTTATGTTGATGAGTCAGCAGCAGTAATTGGTGATGTTATCTTAAAAGAAGATTCATCTATATGGTCACAGGTCAGTGTAAGAGGAGATCTCTTAACAATCACTATTGGTAAAGGCACTAACATACAAGATTGTAGCACACTTCATACTACTGAATATCCTAAAGATTCTGGTCAAGGCTTTGCCTTAACTATAGGAGACTACGTGACAGTAGGACATGGCGTTGTATTACATGGCTGTGAGATAAAAAATAACTGTCTAATAGGTATGGGTTCGATAGTTCTCGATGGAGCAGTAGTAGAGCCTTGGGTTTTTCTCGGTGCTGGCAGTTTGGTACCACCAGGAAAAACTCTTGAGTCAGGTTATATGTATTTAGGTTCACCAGCTAAAAAGGTTAGACCAATAAGTGAGCATGAAAGACAAATTATTAAAGAAAATGCTGAACACTATGTCAAAGTTAAAAATAGATACAAAGCGCAGATTTAGTTTACTTATTGCTTTAGTACTAATTATCTCATTATCATCTTGTGCTACAACGCAAACTAATGTTACAACTAAAACAGTTTTTAATCAAGAGACTACTTACCATAACTTACTTAAGCTTAAAAAATGGCAAGCCAATGGTGTTATTGGTATTATCTATGATAATCAGGCTGAATCTGCTAATTATACATACTTACAAGATGGTGATAATTTTAGTATCAAACTTTATGGTCCATTAGGAATAGGTAGCATTGAAATAAAAGGCGATACGAACAGTGTTTCACTAGCGAATAGTAAAGGACAAAAGCTAACAGCAAAAGACGCTAAAACTTTGATGTTAGAGCAGTTAGGCTGGTATGTGCCAGTAGAGGGTCTTAAATACTGGATAAAAGCGATAGCAATACCAAATATTAGGCAAACATCCGAACTAAACACCAATAATCTTTTAAGTAAACTATCACAAAATGGTTGGAGTATTAGTTATAGTAATTATCAACTAGTTGATTCTAAATATCCCTTACCAACAAAGATTAGGATGTCTAGAGATAATCTAACTCTAAAAATCGTTATAAAATCATGGCAAATATAAAAGCTAAAAAATACTATAGTTATGCAAAGATAAATCTATTTTTGCATATATTAAACAAACGTACAGATGGTTACCATAATTTACAGACTTGGTTTACCTTTTTGGACTTAAAAGATCAACTAACTTTTAGTTTTAATAATTCACGAGAAATTAATATTTCGAGTAATATTAGTATTGCTGCAAAACAAGATAATTTAGTATATAAGGCTATCAAAAAATTTCAGCAAAGCTATAGAGTGCAAGATATAGGTGTTGATATTGAAATTAAGAAAAATATTCCAATGGGAGCAGGACTTGGCGGTGGAAGCTCAAATGCTGCTACTACACTTATAGCTTTACGTGATTATTATTTGCCGCAGTTGTCAAATGAGGAGATGATTCCATTAGCGGCAAAACTTGGTGCCGATGTGTCGATATTTGTTTATGGTAAATCTGCGTGGGCAGAAGGTATAGGTGAGATATTATACCATAAGGATTTTAGTCCGCAGTATGCGCTATTGATTAAACCGGATATCCATATTAGTACAAAAGAGTTTTTTACAAGTGAGGATTTAATTAAGTCATCGGTTCTAATATCTAAAGATTTAGGCTTTGATAAGAGCATTATGCATAACGATTTTGAGAATGTTTTTTATGCAAAATATCCAGAGTTTAGTCAATATCTAAAAGAGTTAGATAGTGATTTTAGAATGACAGGTACAGGTTCTTGTTTTTATTTACTCTCAGCAGATAAAAATAAACTTGAGCAACTTGCAAGAAAAATTAATAAACCTCTTGACAAATGGCTAGTCAAAACATTAAACTATGTCTACTAACTTAAGGTTAGTCTCTGTTGGGCTATCGCCAAGCGGTAAGGCAACGGGTTTTGATCCCGTCATTCCCAGGTTCGAATCCTGGTAGCCCAGCCATCAAAACTCAAAAACTTAATTTCGAATATAAGCTTTAAATCTTGATTATTTTAGTGTAAACTAAATTTATTGTTTATTAATTTTATTTTAAATTAATGTTCCTGAATATATTATCTTATTTGCAATCACTTTTACTTTTGACTTTCGTATACTTTTTGATAAGACAAAAAAGGGTTGCATGGTTATTTGTCACATTGGCATACGCTTATCCATTTTTGAGTGAGATTATCAAACTTAGTCAAGCAGTGACAGTACCTGTAGATTATTATCTGTATGCTATCCCAAATGCTTTATTGTACCTTGCGGTAGCTATATGGGGACTATTGACATCAAAATCTCAACACCTAGTAGCTATTAGACAAAGGAGTGATTATATAGTTAATCCGAAAGATATTTGTAGAAAAAGATATTTGTAGAAATGTTATAATGTCTAATAAAAATGCCATCATATAGCCAATATTTTAGAGACATCGTAATTAATAAATATGAAGAAGGTATGACGGAGTTCGAGCTGAGTAAGTTTTTTAACATAGATAAGCGTACAGTTGTTTCATGGATAGAGTTTTATAAAAGAACCGGAGATTATAGTTCAAAGCAAGGAGTTGGTTGTGGCAGAGTCGCTAGCTTTACCGATAAAACATTGATTGAACAGTATTTGATAGATCATCCAGATGCAAGTGCATTAGATATAAAAGAAGCATTAGCCCCTGATATTCCAAGAAGTACATTTTATGATTGTCTTAAATAGACTTGGTTTTAGTTTTAAAAAAAGACTCCAAAATATAAGCAAAGAAAAGAACATGAAAGGTTAGAGTATATAGAAAAACTAAAAGAAATAGTCAATAAATTTGATGTACAAATATTATATCTACCTCCGTACTCTCCAGATTTAAATCCTATTGAAAAGGTTTGGGCTAACTTTAAAAAAATATTTAGAAAAGTGAATAATAGTTTTGAAAAATTTTGTGATGCTATCTCTTATGTGTTTAACAAAATACTCTCGGATTAACTATAATGAAATACAAAAGGCCAATCTGCTTAAAAGTGAAAACACTATCGGCTTTATGCCAAAATTTTATTATGATGCTGTACTAAAAGATAACGATAATATAATAAAAATAGAAGGCTTTGAAATAGAATTTCCATTAGAACCTCACCTAATACTTGTATATAAGCATTCTAAATATGCCGAAGAACTTATAAAAATCGTCAGATCAGGTATCAAAAAAATACAAGTTCAATATCTATAAAACAATTTATTTCTCAGACCTTAACCTTAAAATATAATATTCTGAAATAGCTACTGTCGCATGCAAAAATATCACTGCTAGACCAATATATGCAAAAATCTCATGAATATCCTTGATTTTGACAACGTAAACTTTTGCTAAAACTGGCGTGATTGACGGTAAACCAAATGGAATCGTGTAAGTTCCTTTTGCACTTATTATACACCACCCCAATATAGGCATAGTTATTAACCAAATATACAGAAAACCATGGACAATTTTAGCGACTATCTCCCTAAATTTATTATAGCTAAGTCTCTGACCAATAATTGGAAATTCAACAAACTTTCTTACAACCAAGCGTAAAATAGTCAAAAATAGTACTAAAAATCATATATATAAATGTGATGTTTTCATAACATCATGAAACAATGTCTCTTTACCAAAAGTGCTTCTAAATTCGATTGATATAAACGCTAAAATTATAAGGATGACTGTAGCCCAATGGATAGACACCATAAGCTTATTTATTTTTGTTTGCATTAACTTTATGGGTAATCTTTAAATATGCTAAATTATAATCTTTTTGTTTTTTAATAGAAGTTTTTTATCACAGAGATTTTTTAGAAACTACCAAAGATATAATAAATTACGGTATATATTGCACTAGTGACGAATACACATGCTGGAATAGTCAGAATCCAAGCCATTGCCATTTTCTTGACGACTTTCCAATTTACGCCAGCGTCAGCATATCCAGCTCCCATAATAGAACCAGATGCAACCTGAGTTGTACTAACTGGTAATCCTATATGTGATGCCCCTAAAACTAGTATCCCTGAGCTTAACTCAGCAGAAACAGCATTGACAGGTTCTAGTTTTGATAGCTTAGCACTTAGTGTTTTAATTATCTTTTTACCGCCAGATAAAGTCCCTAATCCCATAGCAACTCCACAAAGTATAATCACCCAATCAGGGACTTGAGTAGTCTTAACAAGTCCTGCACTTAGTAAAGCTAGTGTTATTATTGACATTGTTTTTTGAGCATCATTAGATCCATGAGAGAAAGACAGTAAACTAGTAGATAATACCTGCATTTCTCTTATGTATTTATTTGTAGTTCTAACTCTAAAAAATCGCATAAAAATAT
Organism: Francisella tularensis subsp. tularensis; assembly: GCF_000833475.1. Taxonomy (NCBI): domain Bacteria; kingdom Pseudomonadati; phylum Pseudomonadota; class Gammaproteobacteria; order Thiotrichales; family Francisellaceae; genus Francisella; species Francisella tularensis. Next base: position 178,873 of record NZ_CP010115.1, read on the forward strand.
TTAGCAGCACGATACATATTATCAATGCCAAAAAGAATGCAATAACAGGTGAGGTAACCATTGGAATCAAAACTTTATTAACTACCGTCATATAGCTTACATTCTGATAGCTTGAGCTGATAATCACTGCGCCAACTAAAGAACCTATCAAAGCATGTGATGAGCTTGAAGGAATCCCAAAGCTCCAAGTAAAAAAGTTCCAACTTATCGCTCCAAGTAACGCAGAAATCAAAACAATATCTGTAACCACATTAGTATCTACAAGTCCTTTTGATATTGTTGCAGCAACTGCTGTACCAAAAAATGCACCTAAAAAGTTAAAAAATGCTGCTAAAGCTATTGCCTGATATGGAGTTAGTGATTTAGTTGCAATAGGTGTTGCAACAACATTTGCCGCATCATGAAAACCATTTGTAAACTCAAAAAACAATGCTATTACAATAATGGCTATAAGCACTGATGAAATCATCTTATCTACCCTGTTGATTAAACTTCTTTAACATATAATCTCATAATAGACTCAGCTACAGATGTACATGTAGATATCGCATTTTCTATAGCCTTATATATATCTTTAACTTTCATGATAAAAATTACATCACCTTCTTCATAATGAGAGAATTTCTTAAGCGCATGACCTAACTCTTCTAAAACATTCTCATCTAAAGCTGTAAGCCTTATATAAAGATTTTTGAGCTCTTTATTATCGCCGTTAACAAAAGCTTTCATCATATCATCTAAAACTTTTGTCATTTTACGTAGTGTTTCAACACTATTAGCCAAGTATATATTTACATTGCCACGCTCTTCTTCCATCAAGATCTGCATATATCGATGAATCTTAACAATTCTTCGATTTAATTTTAAAAGCAAAGTAGTGATATTATGTATCTCTACTCTATCAACAGGTGTTACAAAGTAGCGAGCTAATTCATGATCGATTTTATTAGCTACTTCAACTGTTACTGTTCTTGTTAATCTTAGTTCTTCAGATAATTCAGAAATAGTTAAATTATCTTCTTCTTTGACTAATTTATCAAGAATTCTAGCCGAGTCTTCAACAGCCTCTGTTGCTTCTATCATTAAATCAAAAAAGATTTTATCTTGACTCGGAATCAATTTTTTAACCAGCTTACGCAGCATTTATATAGTCTCCTAACTAACTTATTTTTGTATATTCAACAATTCAAAGTTTATAACAAAAAAATAGAGAATAACAACAAGAAATCATTTTAAAAAAAATAACTAAAAAAATATTGCTTTTACACCGAAGTCTAAAATATAATTATTTAAATCTTTTTCTTAAAAAATTTTTTTAGCAATAATTTATTTAATTTTGTTATTAATATTTCCTTTGAATCTAACAACTAAAGGTATCATATGAAGCTCAATAAAATTACTTTAGGAATTTTAAGTCTAAGTATCGCAACAACGACTTTTGCCACAGATGTGAATAATAGCAAACCAAATGATTATGGAACTCTTGTAAAAATAGAACAAAAATTATTTAATAATGCGAATACTCTAAAAACTACAACTCCAATAAAGCACGTAGTAATAATATTCCAAGAGAATAACTCTTTTGATAGATACTTTGGAATGTACCCTAATGCCAAAAACCCAGAGGGTGAGCCAAAATTTGTAGCCAAAGAAAATACTCCAAATGTTAATGGTCTGACAAAACAATTATTAGAGAATAATCCAAATACAAAAAATCCTTATCGTTTAGATAGAAATTTCCAACCTTGCTCACAAAATCATGAGTACCATCAAGAAATTTCTTCTTTTAATGGTGGATTAATGAACAAATTTGTTGAACATGGTGGTCATGATAATGACACCTATAAACAAAACTGTGATGGTCAAGTCATGGGATATTATGATGGTAATACTGTCACAGCATTATGGAATTACGCACAAAATTTCGCTCTAAATGATAATACGTTTGGTACAACTTTTGGTCCATCAACACCTGGTGCCCTTAACCTAGTGGCTGGTGCAAATGGTCCAGCAATGAGTCCAAGTGGTAATTTAGAAAATATTGAAAACAGCTATATCATTGATGATCCTAACCCATACTACGATGATTGCTCTTATGGTACAAGTAAATCTGGCGATACAAATACAGCTGTAGCAAAAATTACTGATGGTTATAATATTGGACACTATCTAACTCAAAAAGGTATTACTTGGGGTTGGTTCCAAGGAGGATTCAAACCAACAAGCTACTCTGGTAAAACAGCAATATGTGATGCTATGAGCACTAATAAGTTCGGTATAAAATCAAGAGACTATATACCTCATCATGAGCCTTTTAACTACTGGAAAGAGACATCAAACCCTCATCATCTAGCACCAAGTGATGATAAGTATATAGGTAGTAATGACCAAGCTAACCATCAGTACGACATAAGTGAATTTTGGAAGGCTCTTGATCAAAACACCATGCCTGCGGTAAGTTACTTAAAAGCTCCTGGATATCAAGATGGTCATGGAGGCTACTCAAACCCTCTAGATGAACAAGAATGGCTAGTCAATACTATTAATAGAATCAAACAATCAAAAGACTGGGATAGCACAGCAATTATAATTATTTATGATGACTCTGATGGTGACTATGACCATGTCTACAGTCCAAAATCACAGTTTAGCGATATTAAAGGAAGACAAGGCTATGGACCAAGATTACCAATGCTTGTTATTTCTCCTTATACTAAAGCAAACTATATTGATCATTCATTACTTAATCAAGCATCTGTACTTAAGTTTATAGAGTATAACTGGGGCATTGGCTCAGTTAGTAAGTATAGTAATGATAAATACTCAAACAATATCTTAAACATGTTTGATTTTAATAAAAAACAAAAAACACCAAAACTGATTTTAGACCCTAAGACAGGATTAGTAGTGGATAAATTAAACTAAAAATATTTACTCGGTAAGTTGCTTTAATCTAGTATTTTCGCTTATCGCCTCTTCTAAACTTACTAACTTAAATCTTATTTTAGAGCCCGGTGTATATTGTGATAATTTGCTGATATCTGCTTCAATAACATTGGCAATACGTGGATAGCCACCAACTGTTTGACGATGTCTTAGCAACACTATCGGACCACTTGGGGCTAATTGTATTGTGCCATCTGTTACAGGCTGGGAAATCATTTCAATTTTTTGTGTATCAAAAGCAACTCCCTCTAATGACAAGCCCATCTGACTAGAATTTACTGAAATTGCCCAAGAGTTTTCAAGAAAGGACTTATCTTTTAGGATATTGTACTCTGGACCTTTAAGTATTCTTATTAGGTTATTGCGGTAAGTCTCGCTTATATAACTTGCAAGCTGTGGTGATCTTGTATTAGCTACTAAGTCTTGTATTTCAGACTCTGCTTTAACTGCTAAAACTACTGTACGAAAACCTTTCTTTATTCCTTTAAACTCTAATTTCTGTCCTTTGTTAAGCATGAAAACTTGGTTATAGCTGACTTTTTCATGGGCATCTATATAAGTATCTTGATAGCTAGCTCCAGATAGGCAAACTAAAGCATCTTGGTTAGCTGTAATTTCTGCTGGATAGATCATTTCTACAGCTTGGAAATTAGTAGGTTTACCAACAAGATTATACGCTGTAATAAAACTAAGCTGATCTTGCGCTCCTTGAGGTGATATCCCCTTATCTTGTAAGCCATATTGACGTAGCGCAACAGCAAAGACTAAACCACCTTTTATTGACAAAATATCTAGCATAAGCTTGACCTTTATTTTTATACAACTCTTGTGCTAACTCTAAGGCTATACTACTATCTGAATGTATACATATAGTTTGAGATTTAAAAGCAATCTCCTCACCAGCAATTTTAACAAACCCTTGTTTGAGCTGATTATACTGCGCTACAGCCAATGCCACATCTTCAATCTCAGCATTTGGCTGACCTCTCGGTATTAGCATAGGATTATTATGATTATCGAGCATATAACCTCTTTCAGCAAAGCTCTCTTTGATAGTCTTTATGCCCTTATCTTTAGCATATTCAGCAACCACTCCAAAGGGGCTAACAAGCAGCTCATCTATATTATTTTTAATACACCATTGTATGAAAGTTTTTGCTAGTTCTTGATCGACATTTAACTGATTATATAAAACTCCGTGTGGCTTTATGGCTTTAATCTCACTATCAAATAATGCAAATTGTTGATCAAAAGACTCACATAAAACATTATGATCAATATCAATCACTTTTCTACCAAAATTTTGCTTATCTGGATAAGATATATGCGCCGTAATTTTGACATTTTTCCCTTTACAAAGATTTACATAGTAATCAACACTTGCCTTATCTCCCGCATGACCTCCACAAGCTATATTTGCTATGTCAATGTAGTCAACAAGCCTATCATCAATAGGATGAGCAACACCCCGCTCTCCTAAATCACAATTTATTAAAAGCATTATTTCTCCCTAAAAATTATTTTGTCGCCTGCACTAAATTTAGCAAAATCTTTGAAATCAGAGACCCCAATAATATTCCAACCACTAGGTGACTGCTCTGGAAAGATTGTAGTTTGCGAGCCACCAATTGCAACTGAGCCTGCAGCGATTCTATTTCGTGGTGTTGCTAAACGTGGCAAACTTAAACTTTGATCTAACCCTAGTAAATATGGAAAATATGGCTTGAATCCTAGCATTGCAATGTGGTATTCAACCTGAGTATGTCTTTTTATAATCTCCTTAACATCTAAGCCAAGCTTTTCAGCTGCATTGTACAAATCCACTCCAGTATGACTGACATCAATTTGATGAATTTTTGACTCGACACTAGTGCTAAGGTTTAAATTTCTAATTTTAGCTAAAATAGCCCTTTCCACATCATAAATATACTGGTAATCGAAGTGAAAAGCTATCGAATTATATGCCGGAACAATATCATAAATAGCATATTTACGACAAAAACTAACATCTCTACTAAAATACTGATAAATATTTAAGATTTTAAGATTATCGTCTAAACACAATTTATCACTAATATTATAGATAAAACAACTTTCATTTAAAAAGTAATGATTCATAAATAGTGCCCATAAAATGAATTAGTTAAAGTTATTTACTATTTATTATAGAATTCTTAAGGTTTTCAGCTTATATAGTGTTATTAAACCGACAATTGCACTTATACATATAATCCCAATTGCTGTATAGTCAGATACAGTTTCTGCAAGGAAAAAGCATAAAAATGGTAACAAACCGCCAAATACGCCAAAACCAATATTATAAGCTAAAGCAAAGCCTGTATAACGAATTTCTTTTGGCAAGCACTCTGTAAATAGCACCATAATGTTACCATAGAATATACCAAATACTGCTCCCATAACTACAAAGAAGACTATCAATAAGTCATTATTTGCCTTATACAAGGCATACATAGGTAACGATAATACAATCATCAAAACTAAACCAAATGCTGTAATAGTTTTTATTTTGAAGTACTTTGTCAATCTCGCAGCAATATTACATGTAATGATAAACATTATAATGCTAATCGTTGTAAGTATTGCAACATTAACATCAACTTGCTTGAGAATTTGTTTAATGATATTCGGCAAAATCGTGATCTGAAAATACGCAACGACAGCACCAGGAAAACACAATAAAATCATATAAACTAAACTTTTATAATTTTTAATTATAATCTTTGTTAAGCTAATATCAGACTTTTGTGATTTTTTTTGCTCACCGCTGTGCTTAATAAAAAATGATAACACTACTAGTATAATTGCTATACCCAAAAGTATCCGCCAACCACCATTTGCCATAGTTTCATCTGGTATCAGATACCTTGTAACCTGAAAGGTTATGATTGCCATTAAAATCCCACCAAAAGCACTAGTAATTACATTTACCCCAGCTTTAGCCTTAGCGTATAGTGAAGATTCTGCTTCTACCAAGATAACAACAGAACCACTATATTGCCCACCTATTGCGATACCTTGTAATATCCTAAATGCTACAAGTAATAACAGAGCTAAAATGCCTATAGTAGCATATGATGGTAACAATGCCATACCAACAGTAGGAACTCCCATAAAAAATGCTGCTAATGCTAAAGCAGTAGAACGGCTTTTTTTATCACCAATATAGCCAAATATAGTTAATCCGAGAGTATTTTGTTAAACACATAAGAGATAGCATCACAAAATTTTTCAAAACTATTATTCACTTTTCTAAATATTTTTTTAAAGTTAGCCCAAACCTTTTCAATAGGATTTAAATCTGGAGAATACGGAGGTAGATATAATATTTGTACATCAAATTTATTGGCTATTTCAATCAGCTTAGAGGATTTATGGAAACTAGCATTATCCATTACTATAGTAGTTTTAGGTTTTAATGATGGGCATAAGTGTTCCTCAAACCATTGATTAAAAATTTCAGTATTGGTATATCCACTGTACTCTAATGGAGCTATAATCTTTTTATCTGCATAATTATATCCAGCAACAATACTTCTTCTTTGTGTTTGATATGCTAAAACCTCACCATAACTAGGCTCACCAATTAGTGACCATCCTCTTAGGATAGAAAGCTTATTGTCACACCCCATCTCATCTATATAAAATAACAAGTTTTGAGCTATTTCTTTTAGTTTTTCTATATACTCCAACCTTTCATGTTCTTTTCTTTGCTTATATTTTGGAGTCTTTTTTTAAAACTAAAACCAAGTCTATTAAGACAATCATAAAATGTACTTCTTGGAATATCAGGGGCTAATGCTTCTTTTATATCTAATGCACTTGCATCTGGATGATCTATCAAATACTGTTCAATCAATGTTTTATCGGTAAAGCTAGCGACTCTGCCACAACCAACTCCTTGCTTTGAACTATAATCTCCGGTTCTTTTATAAAACTCTATCCATGAAACAACTGTACGCTTATCTATGTTAAAAAACTTACTCAGCTCGAACTCCGTCATACCTTCTTCATATTTATTAATTACGATGTCTCTAAAATATTGGCTATATGATGGCATTTTTATTAGACATTATAACATTTCTACAAATATCTTTTTCTACAAATATCTTTCGGATTAACTATATTATACCTCCCAATGGTCGCGCTAAAAACCCGGCTGCAAAAGCTCCAAAAGCTGCTAAAAACTTAACAAATGGATCACCAGGAAAAAATGCCGCTCCAATATATCCGGCACAAAATGAATATACTGTAAACTCATACCACTCAGCAGAGCTTGCTAAAAGCACTAATAATTTTTTCATAGTTAGATTATTTTCAAAATACCGTATTTTTATTTAAATATATTTTTGCTCAAAAATACAGTTTTTAGATTATTTTTAGAGTTTATTTTCTGATAATAGCAATAAAAATGACTAATTATTTAAGCCTTACAACCAAAACATCTACATTTGCTTGATGTAAAATACTGTTTGCGGTTGAGCCCAAGAAGAATCTCCCAATAGCTCCTCTCCTATGGCTTCCAACCACAATCAGATCATTTTTATTTTCTGCTGCCTTCTCTAGTAAACTATTTGAAATGCCTCCAATCATTACTGATTTTTCACCAGTTATGCCATTTTTCTCAGCAAACTTATCAAGTGTAGTTTCAACTTTATCTGTTTCATAAGTCATTAGTGAAATACTATCATTTGGTATCACAAAAGCTGTATCAATTTTTGCACTATATAGTTTTGCAATATCTTTTGCCTTATCAACAACAACACAAGAGTCATTTTCAAGATCAGTTGGTACAAGTAGCCTTTTATAACTATGAGCTTTGCTATCTGCATTTTCATCATCGTTAACTCTTACAGTTAACACATCACACTTAGCTTTATGTAACACTGTATTAGCAACAGAACCTAAAAGTAAGTTAATTCCATGAGTCGCATGTGAACCTAAAACGATCACATCACAGTTACTTTCTTCTGCATATTCAACTATCTCTGCTGCCGGATTACCAACTAGCACTTCATGCTCAACTTTAATTCCTGAGATTTTAGTTACCAGCTTATCTAAAGCTTCCTTTGCCTCTTGCTCTATAGAGTGTTGAAAATCAACTATAGATGGGGCAAATGGAGCAACACAGTCAATAACTGTGACAACTTTCAAAACTTGAGTATTATTCTTTTTAGCAAAATCTACAGCTGAGTTAATCACGATATCAGCGTTTTCGTAGACATTTACTGCTAATAAAACCTTTTTGTACGCCATTAGGAATCTCCCTACTTACTTTTCCTTCTAGTTTCCATTATAACAAACAAAAATAAAAAAGCATTTAATTAAACATCAAATTTTATTTTTATAAATTGTTGTAAAATACTGCCAGATTTCTTTAGGAATTGGCTTTTCTAGCTCAAAAATATAGCTAACAAGTTTTTTGCTAGCATTTATCTCTTTAGCCTCTAAACATTTAGATACCAATCCTAGAAAAAAATAACTATCATGCTTATTTATTCTAGCAAAAACATAACTTTGATAGCTATTTTCAGCAAGTGCTTTTTCTAGAGGATCATCAAGTGTTTTTGCAGCTCTAGAATAGTATGAGAAAGCCTGTTGTGAGATGAATTTATTATCATATAATCCAAATTTTTTATACTCATCAAATGTCATAAATAACAGTGCTTTGCTACCAAATGCTCTATATCCAGCAAGGTTTACGCCCCCATTTGTATAATCTTGGTTAAGCAAATGAGCAATTTCTTTTTTAGTATATTTTGCATACATCGCTAATCCATGAGATTTATTTTGAGAATATTTTCTAGCATAAATCAGCTTATTGTAAGCGATTAAGTCGATAATTTGTTTATACAAAAAACTATTCTTATTTATTAAGTCAGCAACCAACAAACTAACCTCTTGAGCATTTACTGATATTAACGGCTCATAATCTTGTCTACCTGCATTAATAGTAAATATCTGCAAAGATAGATGTAATAACGCATTAGTAAAACTAGTCTTTTCAAAGTCAACTAAACTAGCTTTTAATGAGGTTTCAAGCTCGGATATACTTATAGAGTTAGATTTAAAAAGCTCTTCTAAGATCAATATTTCATAAAGTCTTTTCGCTGGAGTAAATTCTTTTGAAAGAAACTTTAAGATGTTGTACTGACGTATATCTAAGTTAATAATATCCTCTTTAAAAGCCTTTAGAACATCATAGTAAGTATCTTTGGTAGATAAGATAACTTCTGGAGAAATAAAGTTATAGTGCTGAAAATCTACTAAACTTGGGATTCTACCAAGCTCTTTTTTTAGTTGAGTGTAGTCTCTTTTGATATTTTTTAGCTGTGAGAAATTTGTTTTTTGAATATTCTTATAAATAATCTCTTTGGCAATACTACTAAAAGTGATGGTACTTTTACCAGCTAGGTAATTATTTGGTGATACGACAAACTTTTTAAGCTCGTCCTTATCATAACTATTATCGCCACTTAAAGCTACAGCAATCAGAAAGTTATTTGTATAGTTTGCGATAAAATCAAGGATAACCACAAATTTCTTATCTTGATATTTACGCAAACCTCTTCCTAGCTGCTGGATGTAAACTATTGCACTTTGGGTAGGTCTTAAAAGGATAATCTGATTGATACATGGGATATCAACCCCTTCATTAAAGATATCAACTGTCACAATAATCTCAAGTTCACCGCTCTCAAGCTGTGCTATAGTTGTTTGGCGTATTTGCTCAGAATCTTGACTTGATAAAGCTTTAGCCTTTATACCTTTGTTACTAAGTTTAGTAGCAAGCTCTTTTGCCTCATCTACATTACTGACAAACATTAGTGCCGCTCTAGATTGACCACTATAACCATAAAAATTGATCTTTTCGATGATATGCTCAACACGCACATCACTAACAAGTTTGGCAAAATTTTTGGCTAAAATCTCTTCGGACTCAAGATACAAATCTTCAACAGCAAAATAATGAAATGGACATAACAAATCTTGCTCTAGGGCTTGATGGAGTCTAATTTCATAAGCTATATTGTAATCAAATAGTTTGAATATATCGGCAGCATCACTACGCTCTGGAGTCGCTGTCATTCCAAGCAAAAATTTTGGCGTAAAGTGTGCTAAAACCTTTTTGTAACTTTCAGCTTCTGCATGATGAACTTCGTCGATGATTATGTATTCAAATTCTTGGCTTTTAAAATTAGCTAAAACTTTTGAGTTTTTAAGTGTCTGTACTGTAGCAAATAAATACTCTGCTGAAGTTTTATTACCACCTGTATATAGACCTAAGGTTTTATCGCTAATAACTTTAGCAAAAGTCTCTTGTGCTTTTATAGCAATATTTGTACGATGTACGACAAATAAACATCTTTTTGGTTTTATACTTGCAATATCAAAGGCACTTAGAAAAGTCTTGCCCGTACCAGTAGCACTTATTATTAAAGCCTTGTTTTTGCCACTATCTCTTAACTGCCTTAAACTTTCAAGTGCTTCACATTGAATTTTATTCGGCTGTATTTTATGACTTATACGTTGAATACTTGTATTAGCTAACTTACTAGCACGCTGATATATTTGAATATACTCATCTAAGATATCGCTAGGATATTTCGCCCTATCAAAAAGATAATCAAACTCTGCAAGAATTTGCTGTGTTGTAACATCAGCCAAACTTGTCTTAATAAGCAAATTCCACTCATTATTAATTGTAAGAGCCGATTGAGTTAGATTTGAGCTACCTAGAATTATCTGCCAACTATCTTTATTACGAAAAAAGAATCCCTTAGCATGAAAGTTTTCATCATTAAGGATTTTTAACTCAATATTATCAAACTCAAGGAGTTTCTTAAGCGCTTTTGGTTCGGTAAAATTTAAATAACAGCCTGTAAGAATTTTACCCTTTATCCCTTTAGCTCTTAGTTGACGTAATACCTCTAAGATACATACAACTCCACTAAAAGTAATAAAGGCAACACTTATGATAAACTCTTCACAATTCTCAAACTGATTAATAATTTCATCTAATATTTTTGATTTTCTAGAATTAGTCAGAAATTGTTTAGAATCTTGAATCATTACTTATATCTTCAACAGGTACTGCAGAGTCGAGGTTAGTTTGACCCTTTTTACTTTTGCCCCAGCAGTAGACTTGATTGGTTTGTTTCGCTACACCACAAGTATAGGTTCTAGCCATACTTAGCCTACTAAATTGGATATCAGTTTTGACTTTTTGTGGTGTTGTAAAATGGCCTTTTTCTCCGTTACCAACCTCACCGTTACTACCATCGCCCCAACAATATGCATAACCACTCTCATCTAAAGCACAGGCATAGTGGGCTTTTGTATATACTTTTTTGAAATTTATACTACTATCAATATCAATTCTTAAAGGTTTTTTAATTTTAGACTTTTCAGTCTCGCTACCTAGCTGACCTCTTTTATTACTGCCCCAACAATACACATCATCTTTATCATCTAGGGCACAATTAAAATCATCACCCTTACTAATATCTTTAACATCTTGAAGCTTTTTAAAGTTTGCTTTGATCTTTTTAGCTACATCTTTATCTTCATATTTAGGATTTTTGATTTTGTAATCACCACATCTTATCTGGCCAGAACTATCGAAAGAGCAATTATAATTATCAGAGTCATCTTTGCTGAATTTGTTGTTATACTTCTCTATCTTAGCATCATCACGATAATCATCATTTTTATAGGCAAAATTGCTATCTAATGAAGGATCGTAAGAACCAAAAAAAGTCTGTGTAAATGTGTAACTTGCAAAAGCATTACACCACAGTGATAGCAAAATTAGTACTAGAATATTTTTTTTCATAAATAAATTTAAATTTAAAGCTACTAATATAATGTTAAGTAATAATCAAATAAAATACTAGAGATTAAAAATTTATAGAAAGATTTTTTGTTCACTATAGCGCAAAAATTTAAAGAATCTTTCCTCTTTAGTATAGTTATCTGTATCTATATAAGGATTAGTGATAAGTATTGGGTAGCAACCAGCAATTAAACATGCTAGACAGCCCGTAAGCAATCTATCATCAACAAGTGCTAACTCCTTTGCTTGGCAACCTACTAGTTGGATGATTTTATTAAGTCCATCTGGATATGGTTTTTTTGCGACCCCAGCAATAAACCTAATTTTAGGAAAATTACCATTAAAATACTTAAGTCTAGCTTCTGTAGGCTTATTTGAGAGGATAAATATTCTGTCCGCGGGAAATTCAGTAACAAAATCCTTAAACCAAAGCATAACCTCCGGATGCATTTCGGACTTACCATGACTTGCTAGAACGCCATCAAAGTCCAATGCTAAATATTTAATTCCTTGTTGCCTTAGCAATTTAGCTGATAGGTTTATAATACTATCGATACGGTATCCTTGTGATAATCCGTAGAGTTTTTTACGATGTTTAAACATCTCCTTTAAGGTATATAATCCACGCTGTAACATAGAATATTCTTTTTAAAAATTTGTGTTTATAGTATAGCAACAAAATAATTATTTAACATGACGGAGTATTTTCCTTATGCTAATAAGATTTTTTAAAATTATAGTTACGATAGTTTCTATCCTAATTTTTTCACTAGGAATCTGCTCGCAAATAAATACTCAAGCCGCTAGCGACTTTGACAAAGGTGCAATAGTAGCAGCTAAGTTTAAACAACAAACTATAAGTGGTACGGGGCAAAAATACTCTTTAACTGAGATCTATAAAGCTCTAAATGACAAAAACTCTAATAACTCAGAGAAATTGACTATCAAGGATAGTGATAAGAACAAGATAAGTTTTTGCATGGGATATATTACCGGAGCCAACAGTTTAAAAAAAGTTCACTATTTAGCCATATGTCAGAAAATATCCATTACAATCCTCAAACAGTGTTACAAGGGATATATGATCATTATAATCAACTTAAACCTCAGTATGAACTTATCACAAAAGATAGGTTAAACCGGCTAATTAGCACTAAACTAGGATCTTTACCTCAACAAATCACTAATTCTCAATTTAGTTATAGCTTAGGCTATAACTTTTTTGAAATCCCAAATAATTCTCCGGCATCAAGCATTATTGTTAAACAGGAGTTTATCAAAGGAATGAAAGCAGGTTTAGAAGGACAGAGATATAAACTCTCAACTCAGCAAGTTGCTGAGATTAGCTATATCATCGGAACTTTACTATATAGTTCAGAATATAATGTTCTTAAAAATACTAATGCTAAAAAACAATTCTTAGCTGGCTTTTATAGCAAGATATAAAACAACAAATTTAATTCAAACTTGCATCTTTGAGCTTTAATGCTTTTTCGTAAACAAAGTTTTTCTTAGCTCCAGTAATTTTTGTAACTAATTTTACGGCTTTGTTAAGCGGCATCTCATCAAGAAGATCCTTTAGAAGTTCATCGACATCTATTTTTAGATTATTACTATCATTTACTTCACTATCAGAATTACAGTCAATAATTACTACAAATTCGCCTCTAAGAGTATCTTGATTGGCTTGAAAATAATCATAAACCTGTTGCACTGAACCAAAGACGAAATTCTCAAATTGTTTAGTAAGCTCTTTTGCTACAACAATATTACTATTAGGCAGAAGCTCTAATAAATCTTCTAAAAGGTAATTTATCCTATGTACTGACTCATATAAGATTACTGTGGTATTTATTTGTTGGAACTCACGAATCTGCTGTTGCCTTTTGTTGTGCTTAGCTGACAAGAAGCCTTTAAAAATAAAACTATCCGAAGGCAATCCTGCTGCTGATAAAGCTGTAATTACCGCACTGACTCCTGGTATTGGTACAACTTTATAATTTTCTTTACGCAAGTTTGCTACTATCTTATAGCCAGGATCAGAAATTAATGGTGTTCCTGCATCACTTACTAAAGCAATACTTTTAGCTGCATCGAGAAGCTCCTTGACATATTGTACACGAGACTCTTCATTAAAATCATGGCAAGAAACTAGTTTTTGATTATTACGGATATTAAGGCTTGCTAAAAGCTTTGCTGTGACACGGGTATCCTCTGCTAGGATTATATCAACATTACTTAGAACGTTTAATGCCCGATAAGTTATATCCTCTAAATTGCCTATAGGTGTAGCAACAACATAAAGCGTTGCTTTTTCTATACTATTCACTCAATATCTCCACCAAATTTGTGACGTCTCCAGCACCTTGAATCAATATAACGGTATTTTCATTAGCAAGCTTTTCTAAAAAATATATTGCATGATCAAAACCATCAGCAAGTAGATATCCAGATAATCCTTTAACAATATCTTGACTTTCAGCGCCCTTGATAATCTGCTCATCTGCTGAGTATGTAGGCAATAGAATTAGTTGATCTGCCAGTGAAAGAGCCTTTGGCCAATCTTTTATCAAATCTCTGTTACGTGTATATCGATGTGGCTGAAAAACATGAATAATCTTTTTATTTGGATATCTATCTCTAACTGCACTTATACTATTCGCGACCTCAACAGGATGATGACCATAATCATCAATAACCGTTACTTGATGTCCTGAGATTACCTTAGTGTAGAGATCAAATCGCCTCGCTACTCCAGTAACTTTAATTAGTGCATTACGAATATCCTCATATTTAAAGCCCAAATCAAGACAAGCAATAATGCACGCCGTGGCGTTTTGGACATTATATCTACCTGGTAGCTGAAGCTTAAAACTTAAATCATCGCCCTTATATCTAATTTTAAAATGAGTAATTTCATCAATAATATGATAATCATATATTTGCACATCAGCATTAATAGAAAAACCATAGGATGTAACATTTTTGTCTGATTGATTATATTTAGCTAATAAATCTCTACAACCTTGATCATCAACACATAGATAAATACTCTTTACACTTTCTTTACTAACAAAATCTGTGAAGTTCTCAAGTAGGGTTTGATAACTATTGTTATAAGTTGCCATATGATCCAAATCAATATTAGTAATTATCACTACCTGAGGGCTTAGAAAAAGAAATGAAGCATCACTTTCATCAGCTTCGATAACTAATTTATCAGTACCATTAACCTGTATATTCGAATCTGCGTATTTAACAACTCCACCAACAATAAAACTACTATACTTATCTAGCTGACAAAGTAATGTTGCCAAAACACTTGAGGTAGTTGTTTTACCATGTGTACCAGTAATCGCAATACTATAACTAAAGTCTTTCATTAAAACAGCTAGGAACATTGCCCTTTGTAAGCATTGTATCCCTAGACTTCGAGCTTGTGATAACAGCGGATGACTACTAAGTATAGCGCTTGAGTATACAACAATATCAAAATTTGCAACATCAACACCATTAGGACTAGTAAATATTACTATTCCTAAAGCTTCAAGTTTTGCTGTTAGTTTATTTGCGACACTATCATAACCAGCAACATGTGCACCAAGCCTTTTAGCTGCGATAGCTAAAGCTGATACTCCAATACCGCCAACTCCAAGAAATAATATTTTTTTGTTCAAACTAGCCTAGCAACTATGCTAATAATGATTTGGTATACAATATTTTAGCATAATCCTTATTCTTAATCACAATCCACGCCAATATTTAAACACAGCGATACTTAGCTCTTTAAGCATCCCTTTACCATCTGCCGCAGCAATATTATGAGCTTGACACCATTTTGTAAAAATAGTACCACCATCAGCATACATTAGATCATAGGCAAAAGCATTTTTATTGAAATTACTATCTTTTAAAGGAAGTAACTTACCATCAATACTTGATGATGTTGAATTAATAACTATATCAAAAGAATCACTAATATTATCAAAATCGATAATTTTAATCTTAGTATCAACTTTAAAAAGCTCTTCAATAGCTTTGGCTTTGGCTAGTGTTCTATTTGTAATACTAAGAGATAATGGTGATTCTTTAAGGACTGCTGCAACGACCGCTTTTGCTGCACCTCCAGCACCAACCACAAGCACTTTTTTACCAGCAAAATCAATCTTATAATTATTTTTGATGTCATTGACTATGCCAAGTCCATCATAGTTCAAAGCAATCATTTTACGCTCAGCTGTGAATATAACATTGCTAGCTGCCTGAACAGCTTTAGCAGTAGTATCAGCATCATCTACTAAGGCATAAACTCTCTCTTTATGTGGCACAGTAACACTTAAGCCCTTAACTTGAGGATTAGTCTTAAATTCTTGGATTTTTGCCTCTAAATCTTGTGGTGCAACTTCTATAGCAGTAAAAAGCATATCTTGATTATATTGCTGTGCTAATCTCATTTGAATAGCTGGCGACAAGCTATGCTTCACCGGAAAGCCAATCACATGATACAAATCTTTCATAGATAAAAACGTTTTAAAGAGTTTATCTTAAGATTATAACATACTAACAATGATTAGCTTGACTTGAATACAAAAGAAAAAATAAATATTATAGAGCTATGTGATTGATAAACTCTAACCGAGAAAATGAAAAAAATATCTATGCTACTTATTTGCGGTCTTTGCTTTGCAACTGGCTTTGGTGATGAAATAACTACAAATAATCTATCAACTCAAAGTAACAGCGGTTCTAGTCTAGCAACAAGCACAGCGACTGTAAAAACTAAAATGCCTAAGCCTAGTGATCATGCTACACCAATGGCAATGAATGCTACACCAACTCCTTTAGGCAAAGATATAAGAGAGGGTAATATTCCAACCATAGATCAGCCAAAGCAACATCAACAGCTAGTTGGCTCAGATCCATCAACATGGACGCCAGCATATCTACAAGTCAAAAAGTTTAAAAAATGCTTAAGTACGGAAAACTATAGAGGATGGCAGGGATACTGTTTTCCCGCTGAGCAACCCAAAGAATGTCCTGATGAATCATGGGACGAGCTAAGCAAAATGAACCTAATACCATGCACAAACACAAGTAAATAGTATTTGACTAATTTAGGTTTTTTCTATAGAATACCGAAACTATTTCTGTAATGTATTAAATAAAGATTAGAATTTTAAAGAGGAAAATAAAATGAAAAGAACATTCCAACCTTCAAACTTAAAAAGAAAGAGAACTCATGGCTTCCGTGCTCGTATGAAAACTTTAAGTGGTAGAAAAGTTATCAGAAACAGAAGAGCTAAAGGTAGAGCAAAGCTTGCTGCATAATTTTTGCCTGACAAAGCAAAATATACTTAATAAAAGTGAGATCCAACAAGCTTTTGATAGCGTAGAGAATAAATTAAGCACGCTACACTTCACATTCCTTTTAGCTAAAAGAAATATAAAAGACCCTGGCTTGTGTGTGATCTTAACAAAAAAAAACATAAAAAAAGCTACCAAAAGAAACCTTTGTAGAAGAATAATTAAAGAATCATTCCGCTTACATAAGGATCTCTTAGATCATAAAAGCTTGATAGTGCTAAGTAAGAAAACAGCAGCCCAAGCAACTAAGGAAGAGTTGTGGCAATCTATAACAGAATTCGAATGTTTTTTAAAAAAATTACACTAATTCCTTTTGTGATGCTAATCAACCTCTATCGCTACTGTATCAGCCCTTTTATACCTGCTAGATGTAGATATTATCCAACTTGTTCAGAATATGCTCTAGAAGCTCTCAAAACTCATGGTATACTAAAGGGATTGTACTTAACTACACGTAGACTCTTGAGGTGTCATCCACTCTCAAAAAGAGATTACTACGACCTGGTTCCTTGTAAAAATAAAAAAGGTTAAAATAAACAATGAAAGCTAATCATATAAGAATATTACTGTTAGTCACAATAGCAATAATGTTTATCTCGTTGATGGGAAAATGGGAGCAAACATTCCCTGCTGACAATACTAAACAGCAAACATCAGCCACACAAAATAATAGTCACTACGACAATGCAGATTCAAGCACAAATACTGATGTAACTACAACTGATGCAAAAAGCTCTTTAGCTAAAGAGACTAATTTTTCTAAGTATGATAATGCTAAAAGTATCACAATTAATACTGGAGTTTTTAAAGATGTAAAAGTTAGTCTACTAGATGGTGCAATTATATCAGCATCTTTAAAAGACTACAGTATCAGTCTTGATGATAAGACTCCGATGAGTCTACTTACAGATAAATCAGGTTCTGAATATATTGCTAAGAGCACGATAGTTGTAAATAAGCAACCTATTAGTGTTAATTTTGAAGACCAAGGCATCAAAATAGAGAATGGCAAACAAATCCTAACGCTAACTGGTAGTGCTGATGGCTTGCAAATAACTAGAACATATACCTTTGATGATACTAAATACAATATATCAGTGTCACAAAACATAAAAAATACAACATCTGCACCAGTTAATGTAATTGTTGATGATTCATTTGCTAGAGATTTTGATCCTGCTGGTGATAGCTTTAGCTTATTAAATGCTCATAGCTATACTTTTACAGGTGTTGCATACTCTACAGCTAAAGATAGCTTTAGAAAAGAATCCTTTAAAGATATCTCAAAAACTAATGGTCAGCCAACAGTAATAAATAGTGATGGTCAAGGTTGGGTTGCATTTTTACAACATTACTTTGTAAGTGCATGGATACCACAATCTACTAATGCAAAAATTTATTATAAAAACCTAAATGGTGATGTATTCGAAGCTGGAGCATTTACAGGTGCGACAATAGCACCAAACCAGTCAGAAAATATTTCTTCTATTTTATATACTGGTCCAATAATAAAAGCCAATCTAGTAGACTTAGCACCAAATCTAGAAAAAACACTTGACTATGGAATGTTGTCTTTCTTCTCAGAAATAATTTTCTGGGTTATGAATCACATACATTCGCTAGTTGGTAACTGGGGCTTAGCAATTATTTTAGTAACATGTTTGATTAAACTTATTTTCTACCCTCTTTCTGCGAAGAGCTATCGCTCTATGGCAAAAATGAGAATGCTACAGCCTAGAATTAAGCGTCTGCAAGAAACATACAAAGATGATCGTCAAGCTCTTGGTAAGAAGATGATGGAGTTGTACAAAGAAGAGAAAGTAAACCCACTTAGTGGCTGTTTGCCTATGCTTATACAGATTCCAATTTTCATCTCATTATACTGGGTATTACTCGAATCCGTAGAGCTAAGACAAGCACCTTTTATATTCTGGATTCATGATTTATCGATGAAAGATCCATATTTTGTACTTCCAGTGCTAATGGGATTATCAATGTTTTTACAACAAAAATTATCACCAGCTCCAGCTGATCCTATGCAGGCAAAAGTAATGATGTTTTTACCAGTAATATTTACATTCCTGTTCGCATCGTTCCCATCTGGTCTAGTATTATATTGGCTGACGAATAACCTAATCAGTATTTCACAACAGTGGATTATTACAAGACACTATCAAGCCACTCATAAAAAATAAATATACATGGATAAATCTCTACTTAAACCAAAATATTGGGGTATATGGATTATAATTTGGATCGCCAAGTTTATAGTAAATATACTTCCATACAAAATGCTAATGCGTCTTGCAATAGACATTGGTTTTTTAGCAAAGCCTCTACTCAAAAAACGTCAACAAATAGCAATTACCAATCTTAAGATCGCATTCCCTGAAAAATCAGATCAAGAAATAAAAAAACTAGCCGATGCTAGTTATAAATCAGCTAGTATGGCTGGTTTTGAAAGTCTAATTTCTTGGTTCATGACTAAAAAGAACTTCAACAAAATTCCTTTTGATAACGATCTAAGATCATTTGATGAAATTCATTATGACAAAGACAAAACTCTACTAGTATTAGGTTTTCACTTTCATTGCCTTGAGATAGCTGGTCGCTATATTGGTGAGAACTATAGTCCGTTTACAGTAATGTATCAATACCATAATAATCCTCTGATGGAATATATCATTACCTCATCACGCAAAAAGTATGTGACTGAATGCTTCCAAAGAAAAAATATAATCGCCGTTATCAAAAGTTTAAAAAGAAAAGTCTCTATGTGGTATGCTCCAGATCAAGACTTTAGAGAACATGTAGTTTTTGCACCATTCTTTGGTAAGCTTTGTACTACCCTAACCGTAACACCATGGTTAGCAGAAAAAACAAATGCTACTGTTATTCCAGCTTACTATGTCAGAAAGCCCGATCTTTCCGGATATAGTATTATAACTGGAGAGCCAATAATATTTAGTGGTAATGATCTAGAAGATGCGAAACTAACAAATAAAATCCTTGAAGAAATAATTAAAAAACATCCTGAACAATATTTATGGCAGCATCGTCGCTATAAAACAAGACCACTAGGTGAAGAAAAAATTTATTAGTATTTATGATTGTTAAAGTATATGTTAAAATGTCAATAGCGTTTTAATGTTAAGAAGTAAATGAATAATAACAAGTTTAGTCCTAAAAACTGGGGTATCTGGATTGTCGTTGGTATAATGAACTGCGGCTCGAAGCTACCTTTATTTACACATAAATATATAGTTTTAACTATTGGTCTTATTATTAAACCTTTTTTTAAAAGTCGTAATGATATCGCTTATGAGAACCTTAAGATAGCTTTTCCTGAGAAATCTAACAAAGAAATAAAAAAACTAGTCAAAAAAAGTTATTATTCAATGGTGTTATCTGGAGCTGAAACAACCGCCGCATGGTTTCTCTCTAAAAAAAGATTTAATAAAATTGAGTTTAAATGGGAAGAAGGCTCTAGGGAAAGATTCGAAAAATATCATAATGATCCTGATAAAAAACTAATTATCTTAGGTTTTCACTTTCATTGTATCGAGATCATCGGTAGATATATGGGGCAAGAGTTTCCGCCATTTACCGTAATGTATCAAAAAAATGGTAATGACCTTATAGAAGACTTAATTAAAGAATATCGCGAAAAAAGCCTATATAAGTGTCTTGATAGCAAGAACTTTGTTTCTGTTATTAAAAGCCTAAAAAAAGGCTATACAATGTGGTACGCTCCAGATCAGGACTTTGGTTTAGAAAGCACCGGCTTAGAAAATTCGGTATTTGCTCCTTTTTTTGGTAAACTATGCTCAACTTTAACTGTAACTCCTTGGCTTGCCCAAAAAACGGGAGCTGTTGTAATACCTGCATATTATGTTAGAGAAAAGTGTCTAAAAAAATATAAAATAGTCACTGGAGAGCCTTTCGAGTTTACAGGTGACGCCTATAAAGATGCTGAAATGACAAATAAATTCCTAGAAGATGCGGTAAGAAAATATCCAGAACAATATCTATGGCAGCATCGTCGCTATAGAACCAGACCAAATGGTGAGCCACAAATATACTAAGGCTTTTATTAAATGTTAGATAAAAAAGGTTTTTCTTTAGTTGAGTTAATAGTGGTAATAGCAATTATAGCTATTCTTGCATCTATAGGTATACCTATGTATAACAACTACATACTTAGAAATCATCGAACTGAAGCAACTTCTGAGCTGCTTTCAGCAGCCAGTGCGGCTGATAATTACGAAATCCGTTTTGGCTCATTTCCTTCAGGAAGTAATATCGATAGTTTTTATCATACAAATACACAAAATAGCTATTATAGCCTAGCGTACTGCTCTGGAGAACATCAGTGCCCTAATGTAAGCTATGTAATAACTGCTACAGCACAAGGTACCCAAACAGCTGATACGCCGTGTGCAAATATAGAGATTGAAGTTAAAGGTGGAATAGTAAACAAGACTCCTGCTGAATGCTGGAATTAATTTATTTTATTGTAAAAAACGTGTTGAGGATTAATAAAAATGGCTAGTTATAGTACTAATGAGTTTAAAGGCGGCTTAAAAGTTTTAATTGATGGTAACCCAATGGTTATCGTTGAGAATGAGTTTGTAAAACCAGGTAAAGGACAAGCATTTAATAGAGTTAAGCTAAAAAACTTGCTTAATGACAGAGTAGTTGAAAAAACTTTTAAATCTGGTGAATCTGTTGAAGCAGCAGATGTAGAAGAACTAACAACTGTATATTCATATTTTGATGGTGATAGCTATGTATTTATGCACCCTGAAACATTTGAGCAATATATGGTTTCTGAAGAAGCTCTTGGTGAAACAAAAAAATGGCTTAAAGATCAGGATGAATATCAAGTAATCCTTTTTAATGGTCAGCCTATTTCTATTATTGCGGCGAACTTTGTAAACCTTGAAATTATCGAAACAGATCCTGGTTTAAAAGGTGACACCGCTGGAACAGGAGGCAAACCTGCAACACTATCAACTGGTGCAGTTGTTAGAGTTCCTCTTTTTGTACAAACTGGTGAGATTATAAAAGTTGATACAAGAACATCAACTTATGTATCTAGAGTCAAGGACTAAGCATGCAATCAGCAGATAACCTAATCTGGATTGACCTTGAAATGACAGGTCTTGATGTCGATAGTTGCAAAATTATCGAAATAGCTGCAATTATTACTGATAAAGATCTAAATATAATCGCTGAAGCAGAGCCAATTGCAATCTATCAGCCTGATGAAGTTTTAGCCAATATGAATGAATGGTGTATAAAAACTCATACTGAAACAGGACTTACACAAAGAGTCAAAGATAGTAAAATCTCTACAGAAGCTGCCGAGCAACAAATTTTAGAATTTATAAGAAAGTTTGTCCCATACCAAAGTTCTCCTTTATGTGGTAATTCAATTTGGCAAGATAGAAGATTCCTTGCAAAGTATATGCCAAACATAGATGAATACTGTCACTATAGAATGCTAGATGTCACTACTCTAAAACTGCTTAATCAGTATTGGGGCGATGGCAAAAGCTTTGAGAAAAAAAATACTCACAAGGCATTAGATGATATTCGCGAATCAATTGCCGAGCTAAAATTTTATCGACAAAAACTTTTATCAATCTAAAATAATTATAACAAATGAAAAAAATACTGATTTTAATGATTGCTAGCTTATTAGTCTCTAGCTGTACAATTCACCCTCTTGGAATACCTGATGAAACATGGCAAAAAATGACTCCTCAACAACAAGCTGACGCATATCAAAAACAAGCCGATATTGATGCTAAACAAAGAGCCCAAGAGTTAGCTTATATAGTTAATCCGAAAGATATTTGTAGAAAAAGATATTTGTAGAAATGTTATAATGTCTAATAAAAATGCCATCATATAGCCAATATTTTAGAGACATCGTAATTAATAAATATGAAGAAGGTATGACGGAGTTCGAGCTGAGTAAGTTTTTTAACATAGATAAGCGTACAGTTGTTTCATGGATAGAGTTTTATAAAAGAACCGGAGATTATAGTTCAAAGCAAGGAGTTGATTGTGGCAGAGTCGCTAGCTTTACCGATAAAACATTGATTGAACAGTATTTGATAGATCATCCAGATGCAAGTGCATTAGATATAAAAGAAGCATTAGCCCCTGATATTCCAAGAAGTACATTTTATGATTGTCTTAATAGACTTGGTTTTAGTTTTAAAAAAAGACTCCAAAATATAAGCAAAGAAAAGAACATGAAAGGTTGGAGTATATAGAAAAACTAAAAGAAATAGCTCAAAACTTGTTATTTTATATAGATGAGATGGGGTGTGACAATAAGCTTTCTATCCTAAGAGGATGGTCACTAATTGGTGAGCCTAGTTATGGTGAGGTTTTAGCATATCAAACACAAAGAAGAAGTATTGTTGCTGGATATAATTATGCAGATAAAAAGATTATAGCTCCATTAGAGTACAGTGGATATACCAATACTGAAATTTTTAATCAATGGTTTGAGGAACACTTATGCCCATCATTAAAACCTAAAACTACTATAGTAATGGATAATGCTAGTTTCCATAAATCCTCTAAGCTGATTGAAATAGCCAATAAATTTGATGTACAAATATTATATCTACCTCCGTACTCTCCAGATTTAAATCCTATTGAAAAGGTTTGGGCTAACTTTAAAAAAATATTTAGAAAAGTGAATAATAGTTTTGAAAAATTTTGTGATGCTATCTCTTATGTGTTTAACAAAATACTCTCGGATTAACTATAAACAACACCAAGAACAACAAATAGCTGACATAAAAGCCAATCCAAGATATGGTGAATATATTCAATGTGTGATTGATAGTGGTAAGTATCAAGCATTTATCAATGATTGGAATAATGATATCCAAGCATTTAGTTTTGATGCAATAAAAGATAAAACTACAACCGCTACATTAACCTATTATCGCAATAATGATAAATTTTTTAAAAATAGCCAAAAGCTCTATATTTCATTTACAGGAACTCAAATCAAGGTATGTAAGGCTGAAAACTCTTTTTCAGATGATTGCTCAGTAATAACAGCAACTTTGCCACAATATCAAAAAGGTGTTAAAGTAATGATATCCTCAGGAATAATAAAAGCCTATGCTCAATGTGATATGATTTATAATCATCATAATACCCATAGCACAGCTAATTCAAATATAATAATAAATATTTGATAATAATTATCATTATTACATCTACCAATTAATAATCATTTTGATATAATATCCCCACTTTCTTTAGAGAATCTATACTATAAATCCCTGAGAACTGATTATGAAATATGCTCTAGTTGGCAATCCAAACTGCGGTAAAACAACAATCTTTAATGCTTTAACAGGACTTAACCAAAAAGTTGGTAACTGGTCTGGAGTTACAGTTGATAAAAAAACTGGTTTTTTTAACTCAAAAGATAAAAAAATTGAAGTTGTTGATATACCAGGAATTTATTCACTATCAGTATCAGATGCAAATTCTATTGATGAACAAATAGCCTATTCTTTTGTAGTTAAAGAGAAACCTAATGCTATTATTAATGTTGTAGATGCTTCTAATTTGAATAGAAGTCTTTATCTAACTATGCAACTTATTGAGCTTGGGCTACCAGTCATATTAGTGGTTAATATGATTGATGTTGCCAATAAAAAAGGACTCATTATTCACTATGACAGATTAGAGAAAACATTAGGTTGTAAAGTATTACCAGTCGTTGCAGCAAAAGGTATTGGTATTAAAGAGTTAAAAGAAACTCTAGCAGATCGTCAAAAAATTTCTAGTTTTGACTTAAAAAGTTACTATTCAAGGATAGTCACTGAGTTAGCACAACAAATAACCACACAGAAAAATGATGATATTGGTAGTCTGTGGCTTGCTATTGAGCTAATTGATGGTAGAGAGCTACAACTCTCACAAGAAATCACAGCTAGTCAACTAGATAGCTTAAAGTCTCTTTTACAATCAAACACTGACATTGATATTGCTAAAGTCAGATATAATGCTGTCGCTGAAATTGTAGCTAGCATTACTGAAAATAAAAAAGTCTCTCGCTTTAACTTTACCAAAGCACTCGATGCACTTTGCATGAATAAATATTTAGGTGTGCCGATATTTTTATTGATGATGTACTTGATGTTTTTATTTTCAATTACACTAGGTGGTGCAATACAACCAATGTTTGATGATTTATCTCATGCTATTTTTGTTGATGGTTTGGCATATTACTCAAATATGCTTGGTCTACCGACAGCTGTCACAGGTATTCTCGCAAATGGTTTAGGTACAGGTATCAATACTGTACTAGGATTTATTCCTCAGATTGGTTTTTTATTTATATTTTTATCAATACTCGAAGACTCTGGCTATATGTCTCGAGCTGCTTTGTTATTGGATAGATTTATGCAATCTATTGGTTTATCCGGCAAAGCTTTTGTACCGTTAATTGTTGGCTTTGGTTGCAATGTCGCTTCAATTATGGCTGCTAGAACTTTAGAAACACGCAAAGATCGTCTGATGACTTTGATGATGTCACCATTTATGTCTTGTGGTGCAAGACTTGCGATATTTTCAGTATTTGCTAGTGCATTTTTTCCTCATAATGGTGCTACTGTAATATTCTTGCTATATTTAGCTGGTATATTTGGAGCTATAATTACGGGTTATATCATTAAGTTCACTTTTTTAAAGGGTGATACTGCTCCATTTATTTTAGATATTCCAAACTATCATACGCCATCATTTAAAACAGTTATGATCTATAGCTGGAATAGACTCAAGTCTTTCTTAATTAGAGCTGGTAAAGTTATTGTTCCTGTAGCTATAATTGTTGGTAGTCTAAATAGTATATATATTGGTAATAAAACCACAGCACTTGAATATGCCGGTAAAAAAATTACACCAATACTAAATCCTATGGGCATAAATGATGATAACTGGCCAGCAACTGTCGGTCTAATAACCGGTACACTTGCTAAAGAGGTTGTAGTCGGAACATTAAATACAATTTATACTCAAGGTGAAGATAATGTCATTCCTGATAAGTTTAGTCTAATAGATAGTGTCAAAGAATCTTGGAATACAACTATTGATAATATCAAAGGTATAGATCTAGCAACTCTTATGAATCCAATAGAAGCCAGCAAAGCTGATGCTAATATGGATAATGGGGCTATGGGTAATATGGTAACAAAATTCGGTTCACTATCAGCAGCTTTTGCTTATCTACTCTTTGTTTTATTATATATACCTTGTATTTCTGTGGTTGGAGCAATGGTAAGAGAATCAACACGAGGCTGGGCAATTTTGTCAGTTCTTTGGAGTGTTTCTATCGCTTATGTAGCTGCTGTTGTTATTTACCAATTACTCAATATTGCTGAGCACCCTAGTAGTTCTATCATTTGTATTGCTCTAGTTATGGCATACATCATCGGGATAGTTTTTTTGATGAAATATTTATCAACAAAAATAAATTTCGTGGCAAATCTTACTGGCTGCTCTAGTTGTAGTAGTAAAAAATGCTCTTAAAATTCTAATTTGAATATACAGCTTTAAATATGCCTTCTTAAAACTTACAAAAATTAAGATTATGTTGGCTTTCAACTTTTATTAGTTTTAAAGCTACTAATTCTACTCTCACAGATTATGAATAGTTGGAAATATTTGGCGTAAAAATTATAAGATTTATTTATGCGATTGGTACAATAACGTATTACAATAATTAATTTGAGGTATTTAAAAATGAGAATACTATTCTTATTAATGATCTTCAGTCTGTACTCTTTATCAAGCTATGGATCTATAATTGATAAACCTAATAAAGATAATATTGCCACCTTAGCTATTGGAAATGTCGTAATAAAAGCGAATCAGGCGATAATTATATAAGAATGATAAGGGTGTATTAACTGCTATATTTCCTGAAAATGATGATTCTATAGAATTTAACTCTGATAAAACTTTTAGCTTATCCCAGTCACAGATCAATAATATTATCGAATCTAAAGCTGATAATCTTTTAGCAAGCCTAAAAAAGCAGTAAATATAACTGAATACTATTCACTCAATAAATATTTAACCAATATGGAAAATTATAAAAATCAAACATATTTAAATACTAATTCTATAAATTATTTTATAAAATCAAAAGAAAGACCTCTTTAAAATATAGCTCCAACACTAACAAACGAAGAAAGCTTTTATATTTAAGCATTATTCTCAATCTATTTTATATAGAAATAATAAAATAAAACTCTTTAATATATCTATCAAAATGTGATAGGATAAGACTCAAGTACGCTTGAGAGTGTACTGTTTTCAAATTAATTTATAAAAAAACTTGAGAGGAGTTTTTATGTCGAAGTTTGTCTATGCCTTTAGCGAAGGTAATAAGTCTATGCGTGATTTACTAGGTGGAAAAGGTGCAAATCTTAGTGAAATGCTAAATAGTGGTCTACCTGTGCCAGATGGATTTACCGTAACTACAGAAGCATGTCTTAAGTATTATGATGATCGCCAAAAGTTAAGTAATGAAGTTAAAGAACAAATATTTGCTCATATCAAAGATTTAGAGAAAAGAACTGGTAAAACTTTTGGTGGTGGCAATAATCCTCTACTAGTATCAGTACGCTCTGGTGCAAGAGTTTCTATGCCTGGGATGATGGATACTGTCCTTAATTTAGGACTAAATGATACTGTTGCTCAAGCTATGGTAGCAAAGACAAACAATGAGCAATTTGTTTATGATAGCTATAGAAGATTCATAATGATGTTTGCAGATGTTGTTATGGATTGTGAGAAGAAACCTTTTGATAAAGTTTTAGAAGATAAAAAAGCTAAAAGAAAGGTAAAAAATGATTGTGATTTACCAGCTCAAGATTATAAAGATATAGTTACAGAATATAAGAAAATTTATAAAGATTTAGTCGGTAAGGACTTCCCTACTGATCCAATTGAGCAACTTCTGGCTGCTGTAGAAGCCGTTTTTAAATCATGGAATGCCGAGAGAGCAATCATCTATAGAGAGATAAATAATATTTCAAATAACTGGGGTACAGCTGTTAATGTCCAAGAAATGGTCTATGGTAACTCTGGTAATAATTCTGGGACAGGAGTAGCATTTACTAGAAACCCATCGACTGGTGAAAATGAGCTTTTTGGTGAATATCTAATTAATGCGCAGGGAGAAGATGTTGTAGCTGGTATCAGAACCCCAGCGCATATCTCAACTTTAAAAGATAAAATGCCAGAAGTATTTAATGACTTTGTGAAGATTGCTAAAAACTTAGAAAAAGTTTACAAAGACATGCAAGATATGGAGTTTACTATCGAAGATGGTAAGCTTTTCATGCTACAAACAAGAAATGGTAAAAGAACTGCAAAAGCAGCTTTGAAAATAGCAGTTGATATGGCTAAAGAAGGCTTAATCACAAATGAAGAAGCTGTAATGATGGTAGAGCCTCATTTATTAGAGCAACTACTACATCCTAAATTTGATGAGAAAGCTCTAGCTTCTAAACGCCCTCTTGGTTCAGCTCTAGGTGCGTCTCCAGGCGCTGCTAGTGGTAGAATATACTTTGATGTTGAATCACTACTTGCAGCAAAAGCACGTGGTGAAGAAAAAACTATTCTTGTTAGGATTGAAACCTCTCCTGAAGATATCGCGGGGATGAATGCTTGTAATGGTATCTTAACTCTACGTGGTGGTATGACATCTCATGCTGCTGTTGTTGCTCGTGGTATGGGTAAATGTTGTGTGTCTGGTTTAGAATCAGCAAGAATTGATGAAGAAAAGAAAACTATCACATTTGAGAGGGGCCAAGTATTTACAGAAGGTGATTATTTATCTCTTGATGGTACCAAAGGTACTGTCTATAGAGGTATTATTAAAACTGTAGATCCTGAAGTTACTAAAGATTTTGAAGACTTTATGAAGTTCGTCGATAGTGTACGTAAACTTCGTGTTAGATGTAATGCCGATACTTATAAAGATGCCTCAATTGCAAGAGCATTTGGCGCGGAAGGTATTGGTTTATGTCGTACTGAGCATATGTTCTTTGAGGAAGATCGTATCTCTTATGTTAGACAGATGATCCTAGCTAAAGATAAAAAAGAAAGACAAAGAGCTTTAGATAAACTACTTCCTGTACAGCAACAAGATTTTGAAGAGCTTTTTGAAGCGATGGATAATCTAGCTGTAACGATTAGATTTATCGATCCGCCTTTACATGAGTTTTTACCTCACGAGGTGGATGAGATTGATGATCTAGCTCGTGAGTTTAATATTAGCTATAGTGAACTAGAAGCACGTATTGAAGCACTTAGCGAAGTAAACCCTATGATGGGTCATCGCGGCTGTAGACTTGCTGTAACGTATCCTGAAATCATTGAGATGCAAACTAAAGCTATCATCTATGCAGCGATATCAAGTAAACGTATGGGTATAGAAGTTAAGCCAGAGCTTATGATTCCTCTAGTTAGTACTCTTGGTGAGTTTAAACTCTTAAGTGGTATTGTCAGAGAAGTTGCAGACACTATCCTAAAGCGTGAAAAAATTGATATTGATTACAAAGTTGGGGTAATGCTTGAAACTCCACGTGGTGCTATCGGCGCTGGTATGCTTGCAGCTGCTGGTAGTGAATTTTTCTCATTTGGTACAAATGATTTGACTCAGATGACTTTTGGTTTCAGTAGAGATGATGCTAATAAGTTTATTAAAGACTATCTTGAAAAAGGCATACTAAGCTTTGATCCATTTGCTAGGCTAGATATTAAAGGTGTTGGTAAACTAATGCAAATAGCCAAAGAAGGCGTCAAGGCTGTTAATCCTAATGCTAAGATGGGTATATGTGGCGAGCATGGTGGCGAACCGTATTCTGTTGGTTTCTGTCATGATTTGGATCTTGACTATGTATCTTGCTCTCCTTTTAGAGTTCCTATCGCAAGATTAGCGGCTGCTCAAGCTAAAATATATGCAGACCGGAGATAATAATCATTTCTATTGTTTAATCTCTTGATTTTAAAAAATCATTAATACGCTATAATCTAGGTTTACACTAAAATATTATATAGCTACAATAACTATATCTATTTTAAATAATGATATTTTAGTCAAAATATTATATAAACAAAAAGATAAGGGAAAATGCATAAAAAAGTAGGTTCACGTATACAGATACGAAGACATCGAGAAGATAATTTCTCCACTGTCGAAACATTTAGTAGTAGTGGTGATTCAGCTATTGTTATGTTTAATCAAAAAATCAAATCTCAAAGTAACTCTTCTCAAGCACTCCTCTCCCTCAGCACAAAACTCCTCTGTCTATAACATAAAGACAGTCTCATATAAAAAATACTTAAATTCAATTACAAAACACTGGGGTCAATTATGATAGATAAAATTTGGAAAAATGGAGAAATTATCTCCTATCAAGATGCAAAAGTTGGTATCAATACTCACTCTTTACACTATGGTTCATCTGTATTTGAGGGTATAAGAGCATACGATACGCCTAATGGAATTGGAGTACTAAAACTAAGAGAACATATGCAAAGATTTATGTACTCAATGAATGTCTTAGGTATGACATGCAAATATACTCTTGATGAGCTATGCCAAGCTGTATTAGATACTGTCAAAGCTAGCGGTAAAAAATCATGCTATATAAGGCCTTTAGCATATTTTGCTGAAGGAGGAGTCAATGTTTTACCTGCGAAAGATCATCCTGTTGATATTACTATTTATTGTATAGATATGGGTAAATATATGGCTGCAGATAAAGTAGATATCAAAGTCAGTAAATATATTAGAATTCATCCGCGCTCAACTGTATGTGATGCAAAAATTGGCGGTCATTATGTCAATAGTATATTAGCCTCCAGGGAAACTCTTGGTACTCATTATCATGAATCTCTACTTCTTGATGCTGATGGATTTGTAGCTGAAGGTGCTGCAATGAATGTCTTTTTTGTAAAAGATAATGAAGTTATAACGACTCCTCTAGGCACGATACTAGATGGTATTACTCGAAGACTTATAATCCAGATTGCTAAGGACCTAGAATATAAAGTTACAGAACGCTTATTTAAAGTTGATGAACTAATAAATGCTGATGAAGTATTTTTCTGTGGCACAGCTACTGAAATCACTCCGGTAGCTAGTATTGATGATAATAAGTTAAAACGTTCTGACTACACAATAACAAACCAAATAAAAGAAGTCTTTGAAAAATTAAAGCAAGGACAGGTTTATAAAGAAGCTCTAACATACATATAAGGAGCCTAGTATGGATAAGCAAAAAATTTATATTTTTGATACGACTCTTAGAGATGGTCAACAATCTCCAGGAGCAGGCATGTCTTTTGAAGACAATATTGCATACGCGGACCTCGCTGATAAACTAAATATTGATGTATTAGAAGCTGGTTTTCCTTCTGCTAGTAATACAGACTTTGAAATAGTAAATACTATCTCAAAGAGGATGGCTGAGAGAAACTCTAATATGATTATAGCAGGACTATGTCAGTTAAGAAAAAACCAAGTTGAAATAACTATGGATGCCTTACGCCCATCATTAGCAATAGGTAAAGCTAGAGTGCATATGTATTTACCAGTAGATCCAAATTTAGCTCAAGCAAGTCTAGGTAGTAAAAATGATAATGAGCAGAATATTAAAAATGTTTATGAATTAGTTAAACTAGCTAGTGATGAGGGCTTTGAGGTTGGGTTTAGTGCCGAAGGATATTCAAGGCTAGGCAATACTTTTGATTATGTTACTAATGTTTTTAGAGCTGCTGTAGCTGCTGGGGTTAAAGTTATTAACTGTCCTGACACTATTGGCGGAGCATGCGAGCGTGAAAATGATAATTATTTTGTCAAAAATATGGCTAAACATGCTGAAATCATCAAAAAAGAATTCCCTGATAGAAATATAATCTGGTCAGCACATTGTCATAATGATTTGGGATTAGCTTTAGAAAACTCTATGAATGCTGTTTTTGATGGTCCAGCACGACAAGTAGAGGGCTGTATCAATGGAGTTGGTGAGAGAGCCGGTAATGCCTCTTTAGAGCAATGTGTGATGTTTATAAATCTTTTTGGTAAGCAAAAAGACTATCATTACTACAATGATGTTAATATTGCACATTTTAAAACTATTTCTGATTTTATCGGCAAAAGAATGTTATCAAGACAGCCACATCACCCTATTACTGGTCTAAACTCAGCAAGGCATACTTCTGGTGGACATACAAATGCCATACTAAAAAATCCTCTTGCATATCAGCCATTCCATCCAGAATCTGTCGGTAATGAAATTAGCTTTATTTTTGGTCCATTATCAGGTGGTAACCATGCTAAGAAAATTATCGAAGAAAATGGTTATATTTGTGATGACAAAGAAAAGGCTGCTATAGCTCAGCAAATAAAAGATATTTATCATGAGCGTAGAAAAGGTATCACAGATGAAGAGTTAATACAGGCTTATAAACAGATTAAATCTCCGATTCATGTATCAGCTATAGATTATGGTAAATCTAATGGTGAAACTTATGTCGAGCTTAAGGGAAGATTCTTTGGCAATACAGACTATAGAATTACAGGCCGTGGCGAAAACTCTGCTCTTTCAGCATTATTAAAAGGCATTCAAGAGTATATATAGTTAATCCGAGAGTATTTTGTTAAACACATAAGAGATAGCATCACAAAATTTTTCAAAACTATTATTCACTTTTCTAAATATTTTTTTAAAGTTAGCCCAAACCTTTTCAATAGGATTTAAATCTGGAGAATACGGAGGTAGATATAATATTTGTACATCAAATTTATTGGCTATTTCAATCAGCTTAGAGGATTTATGGAAACTAGCATTATCCATTACTATAGTAGTTTTAGGTTTTAATGATGGGCATAAGTGTTCCTCAAACCATTGATTAAAAATTTCAGTATTGGTATATCCACTGTACTCTAATGGAGCTATAATCTTTTTATCTGCATAATTATATCCAGCAACAATACTTCTTCTTTGTGTTTGATATGCTAAAACCTCACCATAACTAGGCTCACCAATTAGTGACCATCCTCTTAGGATAGAAAGCTTATTGTCACACCCCATCTCATCTATATAAAATAACAAGTTTTGAGCTATTTCTTTTAGTTTTTCTATATACTCCAACCTTTCATGTTCTTTTCTTTGCTTATATTTTGGAGTCTTTTTTTAAAACTAAAACCAAGTCTATTAAGACAATCATAAAATGTACTTCTTGGAATATCAGGGGCTAATGCTTCTTTTATATCTAATGCACTTGCATCTGGATGATCTATCAAATACTGTTCAATCAATGTTTTATCGGTAAAGCTAGCGACTCTGCCACAACCAACTCCTTGCTTTGAACTATAATCTCCGGTTCTTTTATAAAACTCTATCCATGAAACAACTGTACGCTTATCTATGTTAAAAAACTTACTCAGCTCGAACTCCGTCATACCTTCTTCATATTTATTAATTACGATGTCTCTAAAATATTGGCTATATGATGGCATTTTTATTAGACATTATAACATTTCTACAAATATCTTTTTCTACAAATATCTTTCGGATTAACTATATTATACCTCCCAATGGTCGCGCTAAAAACCCGGCTGCAAAAGCTCCAAAAGCTGCTAAAAACTTAACAAATGGATCACCAGGAAAAAATGCCGCTCCAATATATCCGGCACAAAATGAATATACTGTAAACTCATACCACTCAGCAGAGCTTGCTAAAAGCACTAATAATTTTTTCATAGTTAGATTATTTTCAAAATACCGTATTTTTATTTAAATATATTTTTGCTCAAAAATACAGTTTTTAGATTATTTTTAGAGTTTATTTTCTGATAATAGCAATAAAAATGACTAATTATTTAAGCCTTACAACCAAAACATCTACATTTGCTTGATGTAAAATACTGTTTGCGGTTGAGCCCAAGAAGAATCTCCCAATAGCTCCTCTCCTATGGCTTCCAACCACAATCAGATCATTTTTATTTTCTGCTGCCTTCTCTAGTAAACTATTTGAAATGCCTCCAATCATTACTGATTTTTCACCAGTTATGCCATTTTTCTCAGCAAACTTATCAAGTGTAGTTTCAACTTTATCTGTTTCATAAGTCATTAGTGAAATACTATCATTTGGTATCACAAAAGCTGTATCAATTTTTGCACTATATAGTTTTGCAATATCTTTTGCCTTATCAACAACAACACAAGAGTCATTTTCAAGATCAGTTGGTACAAGTAGCCTTTTATAACTATGAGCTTTGCTATCTGCATTTTCATCATCGTTAACTCTTACAGTTAACACATCACACTTAGCTTTATGTAACACTGTATTAGCAACAGAACCTAAAAGTAAGTTAATTCCATGAGTCGCATGTGAACCTAAAACGATCACATCACAGTTACTTTCTTCTGCATATTCAACTATCTCTGCTGCCGGATTACCAACTAGCACTTCATGCTCAACTTTAATTCCTGAGATTTTAGTTACCAGCTTATCTAAAGCTTCCTTTGCCTCTTGCTCTATAGAGTGTTGAAAATCAACTATAGATGGGGCAAATGGAGCAACACAGTCAATAACTGTGACAACTTTCAAAACTTGAGTATTATTCTTTTTAGCAAAATCTACAGCTGAGTTAATCACGATATCAGCGTTTTCGTAGACATTTACTGCTAATAAAACCTTTTTGTACGCCATTAGGAATCTCCCTACTTACTTTTCCTTCTAGTTTCCATTATAACAAACAAAAATAAAAAAGCATTTAATTAAACATCAAATTTTATTTTTATAAATTGTTGTAAAATACTGCCAGATTTCTTTAGGAATTGGCTTTTCTAGCTCAAAAATATAGCTAACAAGTTTTTTGCTAGCATTTATCTCTTTAGCCTCTAAACATTTAGATACCAATCCTAGAAAAAAATAACTATCATGCTTATTTATTCTAGCAAAAACATAACTTTGATAGCTATTTTCAGCAAGTGCTTTTTCTAGAGGATCATCAAGTGTTTTTGCAGCTCTAGAATAGTATGAGAAAGCCTGTTGTGAGATGAATTTATTATCATATAATCCAAATTTTTTATACTCATCAAATGTCATAAATAACAGTGCTTTGCTACCAAATGCTCTATATCCAGCAAGGTTTACGCCCCCATTTGTATAATCTTGGTTAAGCAAATGAGCAATTTCTTTTTTAGTATATTTTGCATACATCGCTAATCCATGAGATTTATTTTGAGAATATTTTCTAGCATAAATCAGCTTATTGTAAGCGATTAAGTCGATAATTTGTTTATACAAAAAACTATTCTTATTTATTAAGTCAGCAACCAACAAACTAACCTCTTGAGCATTTACTGATATTAACGGCTCATAATCTTGTCTACCTGCATTAATAGTAAATATCTGCAAAGATAGATGTAATAACGCATTAGTAAAACTAGTCTTTTCAAAGTCAACTAAACTAGCTTTTAATGAGGTTTCAAGCTCGGATATACTTATAGAGTTAGATTTAAAAAGCTCTTCTAAGATCAATATTTCATAAAGTCTTTTCGCTGGAGTAAATTCTTTTGAAAGAAACTTTAAGATGTTGTACTGACGTATATCTAAGTTAATAATATCCTCTTTAAAAGCCTTTAGAACATCATAGTAAGTATCTTTGGTAGATAAGATAACTTCTGGAGAAATAAAGTTATAGTGCTGAAAATCTACTAAACTTGGGATTCTACCAAGCTCTTTTTTTAGTTGAGTGTAGTCTCTTTTGATATTTTTTAGCTGTGAGAAATTTGTTTTTTGAATATTCTTATAAATAATCTCTTTGGCAATACTACTAAAAGTGATGGTACTTTTACCAGCTAGGTAATTATTTGGTGATACGACAAACTTTTTAAGCTCGTCCTTATCATAACTATTATCGCCACTTAAAGCTACAGCAATCAGAAAGTTATTTGTATAGTTTGCGATAAAATCAAGGATAACCACAAATTTCTTATCTTGATATTTACGCAAACCTCTTCCTAGCTGCTGGATGTAAACTATTGCACTTTGGGTAGGTCTTAAAAGGATAATCTGATTGATACATGGGATATCAACCCCTTCATTAAAGATATCAACTGTCACAATAATCTCAAGTTCACCGCTCTCAAGCTGTGCTATAGTTGTTTGGCGTATTTGCTCAGAATCTTGACTTGATAAAGCTTTAGCCTTTATACCTTTGTTACTAAGTTTAGTAGCAAGCTCTTTTGCCTCATCTACATTACTGACAAACATTAGTGCCGCTCTAGATTGACCACTATAACCATAAAAATTGATCTTTTCGATGATATGCTCAACACGCACATCACTAACAAGTTTGGCAAAATTTTTGGCTAAAATCTCTTCGGACTCAAGATACAAATCTTCAACAGCAAAATAATGAAATGGACATAACAAATCTTGCTCTAGGGCTTGATGGAGTCTAATTTCATAAGCTATATTGTAATCAAATAGTTTGAATATATCGGCAGCATCACTACGCTCTGGAGTCGCTGTCATTCCAAGCAAAAATTTTGGCGTAAAGTGTGCTAAAACCTTTTTGTAACTTTCAGCTTCTGCATGATGAACTTCGTCGATGATTATGTATTCAAATTCTTGGCTTTTAAAATTAGCTAAAACTTTTGAGTTTTTAAGTGTCTGTACTGTAGCAAATAAATACTCTGCTGAAGTTTTATTACCACCTGTATATAGACCTAAGGTTTTATCGCTAATAACTTTAGCAAAAGTCTCTTGTGCTTTTATAGCAATATTTGTACGATGTACGACAAATAAACATCTTTTTGGTTTTATACTTGCAATATCAAAGGCACTTAGAAAAGTCTTGCCCGTACCAGTAGCACTTATTATTAAAGCCTTGTTTTTGCCACTATCTCTTAACTGCCTTAAACTTTCAAGTGCTTCACATTGAATTTTATTCGGCTGTATTTTATGACTTATACGTTGAATACTTGTATTAGCTAACTTACTAGCACGCTGATATATTTGAATATACTCATCTAAGATATCGCTAGGATATTTCGCCCTATCAAAAAGATAATCAAACTCTGCAAGAATTTGCTGTGTTGTAACATCAGCCAAACTTGTCTTAATAAGCAAATTCCACTCATTATTAATTGTAAGAGCCGATTGAGTTAGATTTGAGCTACCTAGAATTATCTGCCAACTATCTTTATTACGAAAAAAGAATCCCTTAGCATGAAAGTTTTCATCATTAAGGATTTTTAACTCAATATTATCAAACTCAAGGAGTTTCTTAAGCGCTTTTGGTTCGGTAAAATTTAAATAACAGCCTGTAAGAATTTTACCCTTTATCCCTTTAGCTCTTAGTTGACGTAATACCTCTAAGATACATACAACTCCACTAAAAGTAATAAAGGCAACACTTATGATAAACTCTTCACAATTCTCAAACTGATTAATAATTTCATCTAATATTTTTGATTTTCTAGAATTAGTCAGAAATTGTTTAGAATCTTGAATCATTACTTATATCTTCAACAGGTACTGCAGAGTCGAGGTTAGTTTGACCCTTTTTACTTTTGCCCCAGCAGTAGACTTGATTGGTTTGTTTCGCTACACCACAAGTATAGGTTCTAGCCATACTTAGCCTACTAAATTGGATATCAGTTTTGACTTTTTGTGGTGTTGTAAAATGGCCTTTTTCTCCGTTACCAACCTCACCGTTACTACCATCGCCCCAACAATATGCATAACCACTCTCATCTAAAGCACAGGCATAGTGGGCTTTTGTATATACTTTTTTGAAATTTATACTACTATCAATATCAATCCTTAAAGGTTTTTTAATTTTAGACTTTTCAGTCTCGCTACCTAGCTGACCTCTTTTATTACTGCCCCAACAATACACATCATCTTTATCATCTAGGGCACAATTAAAATCATCACCCTTACTAATATCTTTAACATCTTGAAGCTTTTTAAAGTTTGCTTTGATCTTTTTAGCTACATCTTTATCTTCATATTTAGGATTTTTGATTTTGTAATCACCACATCTTATCTGGCCAGAACTATCGAAAGAGCAATTATAATTATCAGAGTCATCTTTGCTGAATTTGTTGTTATACTTCTCTATCTTAGCATCATCACGATAATCATCATTTTTATAGGCAAAATTGCTATCTAATGAAGGATCGTAAGAACCAAAAAAAGTCTGTGTAAATGTGTAACTTGCAAAAGCATTACACCACAGTGATAGCAAAATTAGTACTAGAATATTTTTTTTCATAAATAAATTTAAATTTAAAGCTACTAATATAATGTTAAGTAATAATCAAATAAAATACTAGAGATTAAAAATTTATAGAAAGATTTTTTGTTCACTATAGCGCAAAAATTTAAAGAATCTTTCCTCTTTAGTATAGTTATCTGTATCTATATAAGGATTAGTGATAAGTATTGGGTAGCAACCAGCAATTAAACATGCTAGACAGCCCGTAAGCAATCTATCATCAACAAGTGCTAACTCCTTTGCTTGGCAACCTACTAGTTGGATGATTTTATTAAGTCCATCTGGATATGGTTTTTTTGCGACCCCAGCAATAAACCTAATTTTAGGAAAATTACCATTAAAATACTTAAGTCTAGCTTCTGTAGGCTTATTTGAGAGGATAAATATTCTGTCCGCGGGAAATTCAGTAACAAAATCCTTAAACCAAAGCATAACCTCCGGATGCATTTCGGACTTACCATGACTTGCTAGAACGCCATCAAAGTCCAATGCTAAATATTTAATTCCTTGTTGCCTTAGCAATTTAGCTGATAGGTTTATAATACTATCGATACGGTATCCTTGTGATAATCCGTAGAGTTTTTTACGATGTTTAAACATCTCCTTTAAGGTATATAATCCACGCTGTAACATAGAATATTCTTTTTAAAAATTTGTGTTTATAGTATAGCAACAAAATAATTATTTAACATGACGGAGTATTTTCCTTATGCTAATAAGATTTTTTAAAATTATAGTTACGATAGTTTCTATCCTAATTTTTTCACTAGGAATCTGCTCGCAAATAAATACTCAAGCCGCTAGCGACTTTGACAAAGGTGCAATAGTAGCAGCTAAGTTTAAACAACAAACTATAAGTGGTACGGGGCAAAAATACTCTTTAACTGAGATCTATAAAGCTCTAAATGACAAAAACTCTAATAACTCAGAGAAATTGACTATCAAGGATAGTGATAAGAACAAGATAAGTTTTTGCATGGGATATATTACCGGAGCCAACAGTTTAAAAAAAGTTCACTATTTAGCCATATGTCAGAAAATATCCATTACAATCCTCAAACAGTGTTACAAGGGATATATGATCATTATAATCAACTTAAACCTCAGTATGAACTTATCACAAAAGATAGGTTAAACCGGCTAATTAGCACTAAACTAGGATCTTTACCTCAACAAATCACTAATTCTCAATTTAGTTATAGCTTAGGCTATAACTTTTTTGAAATCCCAAATAATTCTCCGGCATCAAGCATTATTGTTAAACAGGAGTTTATCAAAGGAATGAAAGCAGGTTTAGAAGGACAGAGATATAAACTCTCAACTCAGCAAGTTGCTGAGATTAGCTATATCATCGGAACTTTACTATATAGTTCAGAATATAATGTTCTTAAAAATACTAATGCTAAAAAACAATTCTTAGCTGGCTTTTATAGCAAGATATAAAACAACAAATTTAATTCAAACTTGCATCTTTGAGCTTTAATGCTTTTTCGTAAACAAAGTTTTTCTTAGCTCCAGTAATTTTTGTAACTAATTTTACGGCTTTGTTAAGCGGCATCTCATCAAGAAGATCCTTTAGAAGTTCATCGACATCTATTTTTAGATTATTACTATCATTTACTTCACTATCAGAATTACAGTCAATAATTACTACAAATTCGCCTCTAAGAGTATCTTGATTGGCTTGAAAATAATCATAAACCTGTTGCACTGAACCAAAGACGAAATTCTCAAATTGTTTAGTAAGCTCTTTTGCTACAACAATATTACTATTAGGCAGAAGCTCTAATAAATCTTCTAAAAGGTAATTTATCCTATGTACTGACTCATATAAGATTACTGTGGTATTTATTTGTTGGAACTCACGAATCTGCTGTTGCCTTTTGTTGTGCTTAGCTGACAAGAAGCCTTTAAAAATAAAACTATCCGAAGGCAATCCTGCTGCTGATAAAGCTGTAATTACCGCACTGACTCCTGGTATTGGTACAACTTTATAATTTTCTTTACGCAAGTTTGCTACTATCTTATAGCCAGGATCAGAAATTAATGGTGTTCCTGCATCACTTACTAAAGCAATACTTTTAGCTGCATCGAGAAGCTCCTTGACATATTGTACACGAGACTCTTCATTAAAATCATGGCAAGAAACTAGTTTTTGATTATTACGGATATTAAGGCTTGCTAAAAGCTTTGCTGTGACACGGGTATCCTCTGCTAGGATTATATCAACATTACTTAGAACGTTTAATGCCCGATAAGTTATATCCTCTAAATTGCCTATAGGTGTAGCAACAACATAAAGCGTTGCTTTTTCTATACTATTCACTCAATATCTCCACCAAATTTGTGACGTCTCCAGCACCTTGAATCAATATAACGGTATTTTCATTAGCAAGCTTTTCTAAAAAATATATTGCATGATCAAAACCATCAGCAAGTAGATATCCAGATAATCC
The DNA here is from genome assembly GCF_000833475.1 of Francisella tularensis subsp. tularensis. Lineage (NCBI taxonomy): Bacteria > Pseudomonadati > Pseudomonadota > Gammaproteobacteria > Thiotrichales > Francisellaceae > Francisella > Francisella tularensis. Next base: position 219,860 of record NZ_CP010115.1, read on the forward strand.
TTTAACAATATCTTGACTTTCAGCGCCCTTGATAATCTGCTCATCTGCTGAGTATGTAGGCAATAGAATTAGTTGATCTGCCAGTGAAAGAGCCTTTGGCCAATCTTTTATCAAATCTCTGTTACGTGTATATCGATGTGGCTGAAAAACATGAATAATCTTTTTATTTGGATATCTATCTCTAACTGCACTTATACTATTCGCGACCTCAACAGGATGATGACCATAATCATCAATAACCGTTACTTGATGTCCTGAGATTACCTTAGTGTAGAGATCAAATCGCCTCGCTACTCCAGTAACTTTAATTAGTGCATTACGAATATCCTCATATTTAAAGCCCAAATCAAGACAAGCAATAATGCACGCCGTGGCGTTTTGGACATTATATCTACCTGGTAGCTGAAGCTTAAAACTTAAATCATCGCCCTTATATCTAATTTTAAAATGAGTAATTTCATCAATAATATGATAATCATATATTTGCACATCAGCATTAATAGAAAAACCATAGGATGTAACATTTTTGTCTGATTGATTATATTTAGCTAATAAATCTCTACAACCTTGATCATCAACACATAGATAAATACTCTTTACACTTTCTTTACTAACAAAATCTGTGAAGTTCTCAAGTAGGGTTTGATAACTATTGTTATAAGTTGCCATATGATCCAAATCAATATTAGTAATTATCACTACCTGAGGGCTTAGAAAAAGAAATGAAGCATCACTTTCATCAGCTTCGATAACTAATTTATCAGTACCATTAACCTGTATATTCGAATCTGCGTATTTAACAACTCCACCAACAATAAAACTACTATACTTATCTAGCTGACAAAGTAATGTTGCCAAAACACTTGAGGTAGTTGTTTTACCATGTGTACCAGTAATCGCAATACTATAACTAAAGTCTTTCATTAAAACAGCTAGGAACATTGCCCTTTGTAAGCATTGTATCCCTAGACTTCGAGCTTGTGATAACAGCGGATGACTACTAAGTATAGCGCTTGAGTATACAACAATATCAAAATTTGCAACATCAACACCATTAGGACTAGTAAATATTACTATTCCTAAAGCTTCAAGTTTTGCTGTTAGTTTATTTGCGACACTATCATAACCAGCAACATGTGCACCAAGCCTTTTAGCTGCGATAGCTAAAGCTGATACTCCAATACCGCCAACTCCAAGAAATAATATTTTTTTGTTCAAACTAGCCTAGCAACTATGCTAATAATGATTTGGTATACAATATTTTAGCATAATCCTTATTCTTAATCACAATCCACGCCAATATTTAAACACAGCGATACTTAGCTCTTTAAGCATCCCTTTACCATCTGCCGCAGCAATATTATGAGCTTGACACCATTTTGTAAAAATAGTACCACCATCAGCATACATTAGATCATAGGCAAAAGCATTTTTATTGAAATTACTATCTTTTAAAGGAAGTAACTTACCATCAATACTTGATGATGTTGAATTAATAACTATATCAAAAGAATCACTAATATTATCAAAATCGATAATTTTAATCTTAGTATCAACTTTAAAAAGCTCTTCAATAGCTTTGGCTTTGGCTAGTGTTCTATTTGTAATACTAAGAGATAATGGTGATTCTTTAAGGACTGCTGCAACGACCGCTTTTGCTGCACCTCCAGCACCAACCACAAGCACTTTTTTACCAGCAAAATCAATCTTATAATTATTTTTGATGTCATTGACTATGCCAAGTCCATCATAGTTCAAAGCAATCATTTTACGCTCAGCTGTGAATATAACATTGCTAGCTGCCTGAACAGCTTTAGCAGTAGTATCAGCATCATCTACTAAGGCATAAACTCTCTCTTTATGTGGCACAGTAACACTTAAGCCCTTAACTTGAGGATTAGTCTTAAATTCTTGGATTTTTGCCTCTAAATCTTGTGGTGCAACTTCTATAGCAGTAAAAAGCATATCTTGATTATATTGCTGTGCTAATCTCATTTGAATAGCTGGCGACAAGCTATGCTTCACCGGAAAGCCAATCACATGATACAAATCTTTCATAGATAAAAACGTTTTAAAGAGTTTATCTTAAGATTATAACATACTAACAATGATTAGCTTGACTTGAATACAAAAGAAAAAATAAATATTATAGAGCTATGTGATTGATAAACTCTAACCGAGAAAATGAAAAAAATATCTATGCTACTTATTTGCGGTCTTTGCTTTGCAACTGGCTTTGGTGATGAAATAACTACAAATAATCTATCAACTCAAAGTAACAGCGGTTCTAGTCTAGCAACAAGCACAGCGACTGTAAAAACTAAAATGCCTAAGCCTAGTGATCATGCTACACCAATGGCAATGAATGCTACACCAACTCCTTTAGGCAAAGATATAAGAGAGGGTAATATTCCAACCATAGATCAGCCAAAGCAACATCAACAGCTAGTTGGCTCAGATCCATCAACATGGACGCCAGCATATCTACAAGTCAAAAAGTTTAAAAAATGCTTAAGTACGGAAAACTATAGAGGATGGCAGGGATACTGTTTTCCCGCTGAGCAACCCAAAGAATGTCCTGATGAATCATGGGACGAGCTAAGCAAAATGAACCTAATACCATGCACAAACACAAGTAAATAGTATTTGACTAATTTAGGTTTTTTCTATAGAATACCGAAACTATTTCTGTAATGTATTAAATAAAGATTAGAATTTTAAAGAGGAAAATAAAATGAAAAGAACATTCCAACCTTCAAACTTAAAAAGAAAGAGAACTCATGGCTTCCGTGCTCGTATGAAAACTTTAAGTGGTAGAAAAGTTATCAGAAACAGAAGAGCTAAAGGTAGAGCAAAGCTTGCTGCATAATTTTTGCCTGACAAAGCAAAATATACTTAATAAAAGTGAGATCCAACAAGCTTTTGATAGCGTAGAGAATAAATTAAGCACGCTACACTTCACATTCCTTTTAGCTAAAAGAAATATAAAAGACCCTGGCTTGTGTGTGATCTTAACAAAAAAAAACATAAAAAAAGCTACCAAAAGAAACCTTTGTAGAAGAATAATTAAAGAATCATTCCGCTTACATAAGGATCTCTTAGATCATAAAAGCTTGATAGTGCTAAGTAAGAAAACAGCAGCCCAAGCAACTAAGGAAGAGTTGTGGCAATCTATAACAGAATTCGAATGTTTTTTAAAAAAATTACACTAATTCCTTTTGTGATGCTAATCAACCTCTATCGCTACTGTATCAGCCCTTTTATACCTGCTAGATGTAGATATTATCCAACTTGTTCAGAATATGCTCTAGAAGCTCTCAAAACTCATGGTATACTAAAGGGATTGTACTTAACTACACGTAGACTCTTGAGGTGTCATCCACTCTCAAAAAGAGATTACTACGACCTGGTTCCTTGTAAAAATAAAAAAGGTTAAAATAAACAATGAAAGCTAATCATATAAGAATATTACTGTTAGTCACAATAGCAATAATGTTTATCTCGTTGATGGGAAAATGGGAGCAAACATTCCCTGCTGACAATACTAAACAGCAAACATCAGCCACACAAAATAATAGTCACTACGACAATGCAGATTCAAGCACAAATACTGATGTAACTACAACTGATGCAAAAAGCTCTTTAGCTAAAGAGACTAATTTTTCTAAGTATGATAATGCTAAAAGTATCACAATTAATACTGGAGTTTTTAAAGATGTAAAAGTTAGTCTACTAGATGGTGCAATTATATCAGCATCTTTAAAAGACTACAGTATCAGTCTTGATGATAAGACTCCGATGAGTCTACTTACAGATAAATCAGGTTCTGAATATATTGCTAAGAGCACGATAGTTGTAAATAAGCAACCTATTAGTGTTAATTTTGAAGACCAAGGCATCAAAATAGAGAATGGCAAACAAATCCTAACGCTAACTGGTAGTGCTGATGGCTTGCAAATAACTAGAACATATACCTTTGATGATACTAAATACAATATATCAGTGTCACAAAACATAAAAAATACAACATCTGCACCAGTTAATGTAATTGTTGATGATTCATTTGCTAGAGATTTTGATCCTGCTGGTGATAGCTTTAGCTTATTAAATGCTCATAGCTATACTTTTACAGGTGTTGCATACTCTACAGCTAAAGATAGCTTTAGAAAAGAATCCTTTAAAGATATCTCAAAAACTAATGGTCAGCCAACAGTAATAAATAGTGATGGTCAAGGTTGGGTTGCATTTTTACAACATTACTTTGTAAGTGCATGGATACCACAATCTACTAATGCAAAAATTTATTATAAAAACCTAAATGGTGATGTATTCGAAGCTGGAGCATTTACAGGTGCGACAATAGCACCAAACCAGTCAGAAAATATTTCTTCTATTTTATATACTGGTCCAATAATAAAAGCCAATCTAGTAGACTTAGCACCAAATCTAGAAAAAACACTTGACTATGGAATGTTGTCTTTCTTCTCAGAAATAATTTTCTGGGTTATGAATCACATACATTCGCTAGTTGGTAACTGGGGCTTAGCAATTATTTTAGTAACATGTTTGATTAAACTTATTTTCTACCCTCTTTCTGCGAAGAGCTATCGCTCTATGGCAAAAATGAGAATGCTACAGCCTAGAATTAAGCGTCTGCAAGAAACATACAAAGATGATCGTCAAGCTCTTGGTAAGAAGATGATGGAGTTGTACAAAGAAGAGAAAGTAAACCCACTTAGTGGCTGTTTGCCTATGCTTATACAGATTCCAATTTTCATCTCATTATACTGGGTATTACTCGAATCCGTAGAGCTAAGACAAGCACCTTTTATATTCTGGATTCATGATTTATCGATGAAAGATCCATATTTTGTACTTCCAGTGCTAATGGGATTATCAATGTTTTTACAACAAAAATTATCACCAGCTCCAGCTGATCCTATGCAGGCAAAAGTAATGATGTTTTTACCAGTAATATTTACATTCCTGTTCGCATCGTTCCCATCTGGTCTAGTATTATATTGGCTGACGAATAACCTAATCAGTATTTCACAACAGTGGATTATTACAAGACACTATCAAGCCACTCATAAAAAATAAATATACATGGATAAATCTCTACTTAAACCAAAATATTGGGGTATATGGATTATAATTTGGATCGCCAAGTTTATAGTAAATATACTTCCATACAAAATGCTAATGCGTCTTGCAATAGACATTGGTTTTTTAGCAAAGCCTCTACTCAAAAAACGTCAACAAATAGCAATTACCAATCTTAAGATCGCATTCCCTGAAAAATCAGATCAAGAAATAAAAAAACTAGCCGATGCTAGTTATAAATCAGCTAGTATGGCTGGTTTTGAAAGTCTAATTTCTTGGTTCATGACTAAAAAGAACTTCAACAAAATTCCTTTTGATAACGATCTAAGATCATTTGATGAAATTCATTATGACAAAGACAAAACTCTACTAGTATTAGGTTTTCACTTTCATTGCCTTGAGATAGCTGGTCGCTATATTGGTGAGAACTATAGTCCGTTTACAGTAATGTATCAATACCATAATAATCCTCTGATGGAATATATCATTACCTCATCACGCAAAAAGTATGTGACTGAATGCTTCCAAAGAAAAAATATAATCGCCGTTATCAAAAGTTTAAAAAGAAAAGTCTCTATGTGGTATGCTCCAGATCAAGACTTTAGAGAACATGTAGTTTTTGCACCATTCTTTGGTAAGCTTTGTACTACCCTAACCGTAACACCATGGTTAGCAGAAAAAACAAATGCTACTGTTATTCCAGCTTACTATGTCAGAAAGCCCGATCTTTCCGGATATAGTATTATAACTGGAGAGCCAATAATATTTAGTGGTAATGATCTAGAAGATGCGAAACTAACAAATAAAATCCTTGAAGAAATAATTAAAAAACATCCTGAACAATATTTATGGCAGCATCGTCGCTATAAAACAAGACCACTAGGTGAAGAAAAAATTTATTAGTATTTATGATTGTTAAAGTATATGTTAAAATGTCAATAGCGTTTTAATGTTAAGAAGTAAATGAATAATAACAAGTTTAGTCCTAAAAACTGGGGTATCTGGATTGTCGTTGGTATAATGAACTGCGGCTCGAAGCTACCTTTATTTACACATAAATATATAGTTTTAACTATTGGTCTTATTATTAAACCTTTTTTTAAAAGTCGTAATGATATCGCTTATGAGAACCTTAAGATAGCTTTTCCTGAGAAATCTAACAAAGAAATAAAAAAACTAGTCAAAAAAAGTTATTATTCAATGGTGTTATCTGGAGCTGAAACAACCGCCGCATGGTTTCTCTCTAAAAAAAGATTTAATAAAATTGAGTTTAAATGGGAAGAAGGCTCTAGGGAAAGATTCGAAAAATATCATAATGATCCTGATAAAAAACTAATTATCTTAGGTTTTCACTTTCATTGTATCGAGATCATCGGTAGATATATGGGGCAAGAGTTTCCGCCATTTACCGTAATGTATCAAAAAAATGGTAATGACCTTATAGAAGACTTAATTAAAGAATATCGCGAAAAAAGCCTATATAAGTGTCTTGATAGCAAGAACTTTGTTTCTGTTATTAAAAGCCTAAAAAAAGGCTATACAATGTGGTACGCTCCAGATCAGGACTTTGGTTTAGAAAGCACCGGCTTAGAAAATTCGGTATTTGCTCCTTTTTTTGGTAAACTATGCTCAACTTTAACTGTAACTCCTTGGCTTGCCCAAAAAACGGGAGCTGTTGTAATACCTGCATATTATGTTAGAGAAAAGTGTCTAAAAAAATATAAAATAGTCACTGGAGAGCCTTTCGAGTTTACAGGTGACGCCTATAAAGATGCTGAAATGACAAATAAATTCCTAGAAGATGCGGTAAGAAAATATCCAGAACAATATCTATGGCAGCATCGTCGCTATAGAACCAGACCAAATGGTGAGCCACAAATATACTAAGGCTTTTATTAAATGTTAGATAAAAAAGGTTTTTCTTTAGTTGAGTTAATAGTGGTAATAGCAATTATAGCTATTCTTGCATCTATAGGTATACCTATGTATAACAACTACATACTTAGAAATCATCGAACTGAAGCAACTTCTGAGCTGCTTTCAGCAGCCAGTGCGGCTGATAATTACGAAATCCGTTTTGGCTCATTTCCTTCAGGAAGTAATATCGATAGTTTTTATCATACAAATACACAAAATAGCTATTATAGCCTAGCGTACTGCTCTGGAGAACATCAGTGCCCTAATGTAAGCTATGTAATAACTGCTACAGCACAAGGTACCCAAACAGCTGATACGCCGTGTGCAAATATAGAGATTGAAGTTAAAGGTGGAATAGTAAACAAGACTCCTGCTGAATGCTGGAATTAATTTATTTTATTGTAAAAAACGTGTTGAGGATTAATAAAAATGGCTAGTTATAGTACTAATGAGTTTAAAGGCGGCTTAAAAGTTTTAATTGATGGTAACCCAATGGTTATCGTTGAGAATGAGTTTGTAAAACCAGGTAAAGGACAAGCATTTAATAGAGTTAAGCTAAAAAACTTGCTTAATGACAGAGTAGTTGAAAAAACTTTTAAATCTGGTGAATCTGTTGAAGCAGCAGATGTAGAAGAACTAACAACTGTATATTCATATTTTGATGGTGATAGCTATGTATTTATGCACCCTGAAACATTTGAGCAATATATGGTTTCTGAAGAAGCTCTTGGTGAAACAAAAAAATGGCTTAAAGATCAGGATGAATATCAAGTAATCCTTTTTAATGGTCAGCCTATTTCTATTATTGCGGCGAACTTTGTAAACCTTGAAATTATCGAAACAGATCCTGGTTTAAAAGGTGACACCGCTGGAACAGGAGGCAAACCTGCAACACTATCAACTGGTGCAGTTGTTAGAGTTCCTCTTTTTGTACAAACTGGTGAGATTATAAAAGTTGATACAAGAACATCAACTTATGTATCTAGAGTCAAGGACTAAGCATGCAATCAGCAGATAACCTAATCTGGATTGACCTTGAAATGACAGGTCTTGATGTCGATAGTTGCAAAATTATCGAAATAGCTGCAATTATTACTGATAAAGATCTAAATATAATCGCTGAAGCAGAGCCAATTGCAATCTATCAGCCTGATGAAGTTTTAGCCAATATGAATGAATGGTGTATAAAAACTCATACTGAAACAGGACTTACACAAAGAGTCAAAGATAGTAAAATCTCTACAGAAGCTGCCGAGCAACAAATTTTAGAATTTATAAGAAAGTTTGTCCCATACCAAAGTTCTCCTTTATGTGGTAATTCAATTTGGCAAGATAGAAGATTCCTTGCAAAGTATATGCCAAACATAGATGAATACTGTCACTATAGAATGCTAGATGTCACTACTCTAAAACTGCTTAATCAGTATTGGGGCGATGGCAAAAGCTTTGAGAAAAAAAATACTCACAAGGCATTAGATGATATTCGCGAATCAATTGCCGAGCTAAAATTTTATCGACAAAAACTTTTATCAATCTAAAATAATTATAACAAATGAAAAAAATACTGATTTTAATGATTGCTAGCTTATTAGTCTCTAGCTGTACAATTCACCCTCTTGGAATACCTGATGAAACATGGCAAAAAATGACTCCTCAACAACAAGCTGACGCATATCAAAAACAAGCCGATATTGATGCTAAACAAAGAGCCCAAGAGTTAGCTTATATAGTTAATCCGAAAGATATTTGTAGAAAAAGATATTTGTAGAAATGTTATAATGTCTAATAAAAATGCCATCATATAGCCAATATTTTAGAGACATCGTAATTAATAAATATGAAGAAGGTATGACGGAGTTCGAGCTGAGTAAGTTTTTTAACATAGATAAGCGTACAGTTGTTTCATGGATAGAGTTTTATAAAAGAACCGGAGATTATAGTTCAAAGCAAGGAGTTGATTGTGGCAGAGTCGCTAGCTTTACCGATAAAACATTGATTGAACAGTATTTGATAGATCATCCAGATGCAAGTGCATTAGATATAAAAGAAGCATTAGCCCCTGATATTCCAAGAAGTACATTTTATGATTGTCTTAATAGACTTGGTTTTAGTTTTAAAAAAAGACTCCAAAATATAAGCAAAGAAAAGAACATGAAAGGTTGGAGTATATAGAAAAACTAAAAGAAATAGCTCAAAACTTGTTATTTTATATAGATGAGATGGGGTGTGACAATAAGCTTTCTATCCTAAGAGGATGGTCACTAATTGGTGAGCCTAGTTATGGTGAGGTTTTAGCATATCAAACACAAAGAAGAAGTATTGTTGCTGGATATAATTATGCAGATAAAAAGATTATAGCTCCATTAGAGTACAGTGGATATACCAATACTGAAATTTTTAATCAATGGTTTGAGGAACACTTATGCCCATCATTAAAACCTAAAACTACTATAGTAATGGATAATGCTAGTTTCCATAAATCCTCTAAGCTGATTGAAATAGCCAATAAATTTGATGTACAAATATTATATCTACCTCCGTACTCTCCAGATTTAAATCCTATTGAAAAGGTTTGGGCTAACTTTAAAAAAATATTTAGAAAAGTGAATAATAGTTTTGAAAAATTTTGTGATGCTATCTCTTATGTGTTTAACAAAATACTCTCGGATTAACTATAAACAACACCAAGAACAACAAATAGCTGACATAAAAGCCAATCCAAGATATGGTGAATATATTCAATGTGTGATTGATAGTGGTAAGTATCAAGCATTTATCAATGATTGGAATAATGATATCCAAGCATTTAGTTTTGATGCAATAAAAGATAAAACTACAACCGCTACATTAACCTATTATCGCAATAATGATAAATTTTTTAAAAATAGCCAAAAGCTCTATATTTCATTTACAGGAACTCAAATCAAGGTATGTAAGGCTGAAAACTCTTTTTCAGATGATTGCTCAGTAATAACAGCAACTTTGCCACAATATCAAAAAGGTGTTAAAGTAATGATATCCTCAGGAATAATAAAAGCCTATGCTCAATGTGATATGATTTATAATCATCATAATACCCATAGCACAGCTAATTCAAATATAATAATAAATATTTGATAATAATTATCATTATTACATCTACCAATTAATAATCATTTTGATATAATATCCCCACTTTCTTTAGAGAATCTATACTATAAATCCCTGAGAACTGATTATGAAATATGCTCTAGTTGGCAATCCAAACTGCGGTAAAACAACAATCTTTAATGCTTTAACAGGACTTAACCAAAAAGTTGGTAACTGGTCTGGAGTTACAGTTGATAAAAAAACTGGTTTTTTTAACTCAAAAGATAAAAAAATTGAAGTTGTTGATATACCAGGAATTTATTCACTATCAGTATCAGATGCAAATTCTATTGATGAACAAATAGCCTATTCTTTTGTAGTTAAAGAGAAACCTAATGCTATTATTAATGTTGTAGATGCTTCTAATTTGAATAGAAGTCTTTATCTAACTATGCAACTTATTGAGCTTGGGCTACCAGTCATATTAGTGGTTAATATGATTGATGTTGCCAATAAAAAAGGACTCATTATTCACTATGACAGATTAGAGAAAACATTAGGTTGTAAAGTATTACCAGTCGTTGCAGCAAAAGGTATTGGTATTAAAGAGTTAAAAGAAACTCTAGCAGATCGTCAAAAAATTTCTAGTTTTGACTTAAAAAGTTACTATTCAAGGATAGTCACTGAGTTAGCACAACAAATAACCACACAGAAAAATGATGATATTGGTAGTCTGTGGCTTGCTATTGAGCTAATTGATGGTAGAGAGCTACAACTCTCACAAGAAATCACAGCTAGTCAACTAGATAGCTTAAAGTCTCTTTTACAATCAAACACTGACATTGATATTGCTAAAGTCAGATATAATGCTGTCGCTGAAATTGTAGCTAGCATTACTGAAAATAAAAAAGTCTCTCGCTTTAACTTTACCAAAGCACTCGATGCACTTTGCATGAATAAATATTTAGGTGTGCCGATATTTTTATTGATGATGTACTTGATGTTTTTATTTTCAATTACACTAGGTGGTGCAATACAACCAATGTTTGATGATTTATCTCATGCTATTTTTGTTGATGGTTTGGCATATTACTCAAATATGCTTGGTCTACCGACAGCTGTCACAGGTATTCTCGCAAATGGTTTAGGTACAGGTATCAATACTGTACTAGGATTTATTCCTCAGATTGGTTTTTTATTTATATTTTTATCAATACTCGAAGACTCTGGCTATATGTCTCGAGCTGCTTTGTTATTGGATAGATTTATGCAATCTATTGGTTTATCCGGCAAAGCTTTTGTACCGTTAATTGTTGGCTTTGGTTGCAATGTCGCTTCAATTATGGCTGCTAGAACTTTAGAAACACGCAAAGATCGTCTGATGACTTTGATGATGTCACCATTTATGTCTTGTGGTGCAAGACTTGCGATATTTTCAGTATTTGCTAGTGCATTTTTTCCTCATAATGGTGCTACTGTAATATTCTTGCTATATTTAGCTGGTATATTTGGAGCTATAATTACGGGTTATATCATTAAGTTCACTTTTTTAAAGGGTGATACTGCTCCATTTATTTTAGATATTCCAAACTATCATACGCCATCATTTAAAACAGTTATGATCTATAGCTGGAATAGACTCAAGTCTTTCTTAATTAGAGCTGGTAAAGTTATTGTTCCTGTAGCTATAATTGTTGGTAGTCTAAATAGTATATATATTGGTAATAAAACCACAGCACTTGAATATGCCGGTAAAAAAATTACACCAATACTAAATCCTATGGGCATAAATGATGATAACTGGCCAGCAACTGTCGGTCTAATAACCGGTACACTTGCTAAAGAGGTTGTAGTCGGAACATTAAATACAATTTATACTCAAGGTGAAGATAATGTCATTCCTGATAAGTTTAGTCTAATAGATAGTGTCAAAGAATCTTGGAATACAACTATTGATAATATCAAAGGTATAGATCTAGCAACTCTTATGAATCCAATAGAAGCCAGCAAAGCTGATGCTAATATGGATAATGGGGCTATGGGTAATATGGTAACAAAATTCGGTTCACTATCAGCAGCTTTTGCTTATCTACTCTTTGTTTTATTATATATACCTTGTATTTCTGTGGTTGGAGCAATGGTAAGAGAATCAACACGAGGCTGGGCAATTTTGTCAGTTCTTTGGAGTGTTTCTATCGCTTATGTAGCTGCTGTTGTTATTTACCAATTACTCAATATTGCTGAGCACCCTAGTAGTTCTATCATTTGTATTGCTCTAGTTATGGCATACATCATCGGGATAGTTTTTTTGATGAAATATTTATCAACAAAAATAAATTTCGTGGCAAATCTTACTGGCTGCTCTAGTTGTAGTAGTAAAAAATGCTCTTAAAATTCTAATTTGAATATACAGCTTTAAATATGCCTTCTTAAAACTTACAAAAATTAAGATTATGTTGGCTTTCAACTTTTATTAGTTTTAAAGCTACTAATTCTACTCTCACAGATTATGAATAGTTGGAAATATTTGGCGTAAAAATTATAAGATTTATTTATGCGATTGGTACAATAACGTATTACAATAATTAATTTGAGGTATTTAAAAATGAGAATACTATTCTTATTAATGATCTTCAGTCTGTACTCTTTATCAAGCTATGGATCTATAATTGATAAACCTAATAAAGATAATATTGCCACCTTAGCTATTGGAAATGTCGTAATAAAAGCGAATCAGGCGATAATTATATAAGAATGATAAGGGTGTATTAACTGCTATATTTCCTGAAAATGATGATTCTATAGAATTTAACTCTGATAAAACTTTTAGCTTATCCCAGTCACAGATCAATAATATTATCGAATCTAAAGCTGATAATCTTTTAGCAAGCCTAAAAAAGCAGTAAATATAACTGAATACTATTCACTCAATAAATATTTAACCAATATGGAAAATTATAAAAATCAAACATATTTAAATACTAATTCTATAAATTATTTTATAAAATCAAAAGAAAGACCTCTTTAAAATATAGCTCCAACACTAACAAACGAAGAAAGCTTTTATATTTAAGCATTATTCTCAATCTATTTTATATAGAAATAATAAAATAAAACTCTTTAATATATCTATCAAAATGTGATAGGATAAGACTCAAGTACGCTTGAGAGTGTACTGTTTTCAAATTAATTTATAAAAAAACTTGAGAGGAGTTTTTATGTCGAAGTTTGTCTATGCCTTTAGCGAAGGTAATAAGTCTATGCGTGATTTACTAGGTGGAAAAGGTGCAAATCTTAGTGAAATGCTAAATAGTGGTCTACCTGTGCCAGATGGATTTACCGTAACTACAGAAGCATGTCTTAAGTATTATGATGATCGCCAAAAGTTAAGTAATGAAGTTAAAGAACAAATATTTGCTCATATCAAAGATTTAGAGAAAAGAACTGGTAAAACTTTTGGTGGTGGCAATAATCCTCTACTAGTATCAGTACGCTCTGGTGCAAGAGTTTCTATGCCTGGGATGATGGATACTGTCCTTAATTTAGGACTAAATGATACTGTTGCTCAAGCTATGGTAGCAAAGACAAACAATGAGCAATTTGTTTATGATAGCTATAGAAGATTCATAATGATGTTTGCAGATGTTGTTATGGATTGTGAGAAGAAACCTTTTGATAAAGTTTTAGAAGATAAAAAAGCTAAAAGAAAGGTAAAAAATGATTGTGATTTACCAGCTCAAGATTATAAAGATATAGTTACAGAATATAAGAAAATTTATAAAGATTTAGTCGGTAAGGACTTCCCTACTGATCCAATTGAGCAACTTCTGGCTGCTGTAGAAGCCGTTTTTAAATCATGGAATGCCGAGAGAGCAATCATCTATAGAGAGATAAATAATATTTCAAATAACTGGGGTACAGCTGTTAATGTCCAAGAAATGGTCTATGGTAACTCTGGTAATAATTCTGGGACAGGAGTAGCATTTACTAGAAACCCATCGACTGGTGAAAATGAGCTTTTTGGTGAATATCTAATTAATGCGCAGGGAGAAGATGTTGTAGCTGGTATCAGAACCCCAGCGCATATCTCAACTTTAAAAGATAAAATGCCAGAAGTATTTAATGACTTTGTGAAGATTGCTAAAAACTTAGAAAAAGTTTACAAAGACATGCAAGATATGGAGTTTACTATCGAAGATGGTAAGCTTTTCATGCTACAAACAAGAAATGGTAAAAGAACTGCAAAAGCAGCTTTGAAAATAGCAGTTGATATGGCTAAAGAAGGCTTAATCACAAATGAAGAAGCTGTAATGATGGTAGAGCCTCATTTATTAGAGCAACTACTACATCCTAAATTTGATGAGAAAGCTCTAGCTTCTAAACGCCCTCTTGGTTCAGCTCTAGGTGCGTCTCCAGGCGCTGCTAGTGGTAGAATATACTTTGATGTTGAATCACTACTTGCAGCAAAAGCACGTGGTGAAGAAAAAACTATTCTTGTTAGGATTGAAACCTCTCCTGAAGATATCGCGGGGATGAATGCTTGTAATGGTATCTTAACTCTACGTGGTGGTATGACATCTCATGCTGCTGTTGTTGCTCGTGGTATGGGTAAATGTTGTGTGTCTGGTTTAGAATCAGCAAGAATTGATGAAGAAAAGAAAACTATCACATTTGAGAGGGGCCAAGTATTTACAGAAGGTGATTATTTATCTCTTGATGGTACCAAAGGTACTGTCTATAGAGGTATTATTAAAACTGTAGATCCTGAAGTTACTAAAGATTTTGAAGACTTTATGAAGTTCGTCGATAGTGTACGTAAACTTCGTGTTAGATGTAATGCCGATACTTATAAAGATGCCTCAATTGCAAGAGCATTTGGCGCGGAAGGTATTGGTTTATGTCGTACTGAGCATATGTTCTTTGAGGAAGATCGTATCTCTTATGTTAGACAGATGATCCTAGCTAAAGATAAAAAAGAAAGACAAAGAGCTTTAGATAAACTACTTCCTGTACAGCAACAAGATTTTGAAGAGCTTTTTGAAGCGATGGATAATCTAGCTGTAACGATTAGATTTATCGATCCGCCTTTACATGAGTTTTTACCTCACGAGGTGGATGAGATTGATGATCTAGCTCGTGAGTTTAATATTAGCTATAGTGAACTAGAAGCACGTATTGAAGCACTTAGCGAAGTAAACCCTATGATGGGTCATCGCGGCTGTAGACTTGCTGTAACGTATCCTGAAATCATTGAGATGCAAACTAAAGCTATCATCTATGCAGCGATATCAAGTAAACGTATGGGTATAGAAGTTAAGCCAGAGCTTATGATTCCTCTAGTTAGTACTCTTGGTGAGTTTAAACTCTTAAGTGGTATTGTCAGAGAAGTTGCAGACACTATCCTAAAGCGTGAAAAAATTGATATTGATTACAAAGTTGGGGTAATGCTTGAAACTCCACGTGGTGCTATCGGCGCTGGTATGCTTGCAGCTGCTGGTAGTGAATTTTTCTCATTTGGTACAAATGATTTGACTCAGATGACTTTTGGTTTCAGTAGAGATGATGCTAATAAGTTTATTAAAGACTATCTTGAAAAAGGCATACTAAGCTTTGATCCATTTGCTAGGCTAGATATTAAAGGTGTTGGTAAACTAATGCAAATAGCCAAAGAAGGCGTCAAGGCTGTTAATCCTAATGCTAAGATGGGTATATGTGGCGAGCATGGTGGCGAACCGTATTCTGTTGGTTTCTGTCATGATTTGGATCTTGACTATGTATCTTGCTCTCCTTTTAGAGTTCCTATCGCAAGATTAGCGGCTGCTCAAGCTAAAATATATGCAGACCGGAGATAATAATCATTTCTATTGTTTAATCTCTTGATTTTAAAAAATCATTAATACGCTATAATCTAGGTTTACACTAAAATATTATATAGCTACAATAACTATATCTATTTTAAATAATGATATTTTAGTCAAAATATTATATAAACAAAAAGATAAGGGAAAATGCATAAAAAAGTAGGTTCACGTATACAGATACGAAGACATCGAGAAGATAATTTCTCCACTGTCGAAACATTTAGTAGTAGTGGTGATTCAGCTATTGTTATGTTTAATCAAAAAATCAAATCTCAAAGTAACTCTTCTCAAGCACTCCTCTCCCTCAGCACAAAACTCCTCTGTCTATAACATAAAGACAGTCTCATATAAAAATACTTAAATTCAATTACAAAACACTGGGGTCAATTATGATAGATAAAATTTGGAAAAATGGAGAAATTATCTCCTATCAAGATGCAAAAGTTGGTATCAATACTCACTCTTTACACTATGGTTCATCTGTATTTGAGGGTATAAGAGCATACGATACGCCTAATGGAATTGGAGTACTAAAACTAAGAGAACATATGCAAAGATTTATGTACTCAATGAATGTCTTAGGTATGACATGCAAATATACTCTTGATGAGCTATGCCAAGCTGTATTAGATACTGTCAAAGCTAGCGGTAAAAAATCATGCTATATAAGGCCTTTAGCATATTTTGCTGAAGGAGGAGTCAATGTTTTACCTGCGAAAGATCATCCTGTTGATATTACTATTTATTGTATAGATATGGGTAAATATATGGCTGCAGATAAAGTAGATATCAAAGTCAGTAAATATATTAGAATTCATCCGCGCTCAACTGTATGTGATGCAAAAATTGGCGGTCATTATGTCAATAGTATATTAGCCTCCAGGGAAACTCTTGGTACTCATTATCATGAATCTCTACTTCTTGATGCTGATGGATTTGTAGCTGAAGGTGCTGCAATGAATGTCTTTTTTGTAAAAGATAATGAAGTTATAACGACTCCTCTAGGCACGATACTAGATGGTATTACTCGAAGACTTATAATCCAGATTGCTAAGGACCTAGAATATAAAGTTACAGAACGCTTATTTAAAGTTGATGAACTAATAAATGCTGATGAAGTATTTTTCTGTGGCACAGCTACTGAAATCACTCCGGTAGCTAGTATTGATGATAATAAGTTAAAACGTTCTGACTACACAATAACAAACCAAATAAAAGAAGTCTTTGAAAAATTAAAGCAAGGACAGGTTTATAAAGAAGCTCTAACATACATATAAGGAGCCTAGTATGGATAAGCAAAAAATTTATATTTTTGATACGACTCTTAGAGATGGTCAACAATCTCCAGGAGCAGGCATGTCTTTTGAAGACAATATTGCATACGCGGACCTCGCTGATAAACTAAATATTGATGTATTAGAAGCTGGTTTTCCTTCTGCTAGTAATACAGACTTTGAAATAGTAAATACTATCTCAAAGAGGATGGCTGAGAGAAACTCTAATATGATTATAGCAGGACTATGTCAGTTAAGAAAAAACCAAGTTGAAATAACTATGGATGCCTTACGCCCATCATTAGCAATAGGTAAAGCTAGAGTGCATATGTATTTACCAGTAGATCCAAATTTAGCTCAAGCAAGTCTAGGTAGTAAAAATGATAATGAGCAGAATATTAAAAATGTTTATGAATTAGTTAAACTAGCTAGTGATGAGGGCTTTGAGGTTGGGTTTAGTGCCGAAGGATATTCAAGGCTAGGCAATACTTTTGATTATGTTACTAATGTTTTTAGAGCTGCTGTAGCTGCTGGGGTTAAAGTTATTAACTGTCCTGACACTATTGGCGGAGCATGCGAGCGTGAAAATGATAATTATTTTGTCAAAAATATGGCTAAACATGCTGAAATCATCAAAAAAGAATTCCCTGATAGAAATATAATCTGGTCAGCACATTGTCATAATGATTTGGGATTAGCTTTAGAAAACTCTATGAATGCTGTTTTTGATGGTCCAGCACGACAAGTAGAGGGCTGTATCAATGGAGTTGGTGAGAGAGCCGGTAATGCCTCTTTAGAGCAATGTGTGATGTTTATAAATCTTTTTGGTAAGCAAAAAGACTATCATTACTACAATGATGTTAATATTGCACATTTTAAAACTATTTCTGATTTTATCGGCAAAAGAATGTTATCAAGACAGCCACATCACCCTATTACTGGTCTAAACTCAGCAAGGCATACTTCTGGTGGACATACAAATGCCATACTAAAAAATCCTCTTGCATATCAGCCATTCCATCCAGAATCTGTCGGTAATGAAATTAGCTTTATTTTTGGTCCATTATCAGGTGGTAACCATGCTAAGAAAATTATCGAAGAAAATGGTTATATTTGTGATGACAAAGAAAAGGCTGCTATAGCTCAGCAAATAAAAGATATTTATCATGAGCGTAGAAAAGGTATCACAGATGAAGAGTTAATACAGGCTTATAAACAGATTAAATCTCCGATTCATGTATCAGCTATAGATTATGGTAAATCTAATGGTGAAACTTATGTCGAGCTTAAGGGAAGATTCTTTGGCAATACAGACTATAGAATTACAGGCCGTGGCGAAAACTCTGCTCTTTCAGCATTATTAAAAGGCATTCAAGAGTATATATAGTTAATCCGAGAGTATTTTGTTAAACACATAAGAGATAGCATCACAAAATTTTTCAAAACTATTATTCACTTTTCTAAATATTTTTTTAAAGTTAGCCCAAACCTTTTCAATAGGATTTAAATCTGGAGAGTACGGAGGTAGATATAATATTTGTACATCAAATTTATTGGCTATTTCAATCAGCTTAGAGGATTTATGGAAACTAGCATTATCCATTACTATAGTAGTTTTAGGTTTTAATGATGGGCATAAGTGTTCCTCAAACCATTGATTAAAAATTTCAGTATTGGTATATCCACTGTACTCTAATGGAGCTATAATCTTTTTATCTGCATAATTATATCCAGCAACAATACTTCTTCTTTGTGTTTGATATGCTAAAACCTCACCATAACTAGGCTCACCAATTAGTGACCATCCTCTTAGGATAGAAAGCTTATTGTCACACCCCATCTCATCTATATAAAATAACAAGTTTTGAGCTATTTCTTTTAGTTTTTCTATATACTCCAACCTTTCATGTTCTTTTCTTTGCTTATATTTTGGAGTCTTTTTTTAAAACTAAAACCAAGTCTATTAAGACAATCATAAAATGTACTTCTTGGAATATTAGGGGCTAATGCTTCTTTTATATCTAATGCACTTGCATCTGGATGATCTATCAAATACTGTTCAATCAATGTTTTATCGGTAAAGCTAGCGACTCTGCCACAACCAACTCCTTGCTTTGAACTATAATCTCCGGTTCTTTTATAAAACTCTATCCATGAAACAACTGTACGCTTATCTATGTTAAAAAACTTACTCAGCTCGAACTCCGTCATACCTTCTTCATATTTATTAATTACGATGTCTCTAAAATATTGGCTATATGATGGCATTTTTATTAGACATTATAACATTTCTACAAATATCTTTTTCTACAAATATCTTTCGGATTAACTATAAAAATCAATCTAACATTTTGCATCTTATCGAAGCTCAGAAAAATAAAACTTCCACTTTTGCATTTATGCTAACTCAATAGGATCAATATCAAAACACATTTTTACCGTACTTGGTATATTTATAACAAATTTATTATTAATTTGCTTAACTACTGAGTTAATCTCTTTACGCGTTTTTGCTGTTAGCAATAAGCTATATCTATACACATTATTACGCTTAAGATGTAATGCTGGCAAAGGTTTAGACACTTGAATATTTACACTGCCAGATATACTTGAATATACATCATTCAACAACTCTAGAACTTGTCCTTGTCTTTTTGACTCTGCAATAATTTGTGCTTGATACGCATATGGTGGATAACCAGCATATTTTCGTTGCTGTAAAAGATAATCTAAAAACTCTAAATAATCATTATTTACCAATAACTGAAGTAGCTTATTTTCTGGTTGATAAGTTTGTAATACTATTGTCCCAGGCTTATCTGCCCTACCTGCTCTACCTGCAACCTGTACAATCATCTGTGCTGTTTTCTCAATAGCGTTAAAATCACTACTGTATAAACCGGCATCAATATTTATCAAACCAACTAGAGTAATATTTTCAAAATGATGTCCTTTTGCAATCATTTGTGTACCAACTATAACATCAACCTGATTATCATTTATCAACTGGTTGACAGCATGTAAATCAGTTATAGTTTTAATATTTGCACGATCAAAACGTACAACTCTATTGTAAGGAAATTTTGCTTCTATTCGAGCTTGAATTTTTTCAGTCCCACAACCATAAGGAAACAACTCTTGTGCTCCACAGCTAGGGCATGCGGTAACCAGAGGCTTACGCGAACCACAAAAATGACACTCTAAGTATTGATATGGTTGTGTATGTAAAGTATAAGGTTTATCACATTTTTTACACTCAACAACCTCACCACAACTCTTGCATACTAATGCTTTAGCAAAACCTAATTTATTAATAAAAACTAGTGACTGCTGATGTGCTTGGATATTCTTTTGTAAAAGCGCAAAAAGTTGACTACTAATACCATTATCAACAATAGCTGATTTCAGATCTAAAAGTTCAATTTGATTTTTATGCGAATTTAATGCTCTTTGAGTTAATTTAAGTAGGCGATATTTGCCACTAACACAATTGTAATAACTTTGTAGTGATGGTGTTGCACTTCCCAATACTATTGGTATATCAAGTTGTCTAGCTCTAAATATTGCAACATCGCGAGCATTGTAGCGAATAGTAGTAGTTTGCTGCTTAAATGAGCCATCATGCTCTTCATCAACTATAATCATTCCAAGATTACAAAAGTCTGCTAAAACACCACTACGCGTTGCAATTACAATATCAGCTTTACCTTGCTTTATCTTTAGCCAATTAGTTAACCTTGCTTTATCACTTAATTTAGAATGTAGCGCAACAACATTTTTATCTACAAATCTATTTTCAAATCTTTTGATTGTTTGCGGAGTAAGATTTATTTCCGGAACTAAAATCAACACTTGTTGAGATTTAGCTAAAACCTCAGCTATTGCTTGTAAATAAATTTCAGTTTTACCACTCCCAGTAATACCATATAGCAACGATACATTAAAATTTGTATTAGCTAATATTTGCTCTAACACATATTGCTGTTGTTGGTTAAGAACTCTAGACTTATCAGTATTTAGAACGTTTTCGCTTTGTTTTAGCTTATAAGTTTTATTAAGGATATTATTAGCGAACAACTTATTGATAACATAGCTTGAAGCAAGTTGTTTTAATTCTTCTAATTTAATTAACTCTTGTGTGGCAATAGCACTTATTAAATCTTGCTGCTTTGCTGTTAGTTTATGTTGTTGCAACCTTACTTTATCAATATATACATATGTATCCTGCTGTGGTTTAACCTCTTGTAGCTTGAGAAAGTCATTTGGTAGTGCTAAACGTATTGCACTGTATATATCACAGCAATAATATTGTGATAGCCATGATATTAGTTTTTGTATTGCTAGACTAATCGGTTTATCAAGAATTCTTATAATAGTTTTAAGCTTTTCAGCTTCATAACCAATCTTTACATCTTTTGCTACAATAAAACCTATTAGCTGACGCTTTCCGACCTGAACTAAGACACGCTCGAATAGCTCTACATTTTGACAATCAACACTATAGTCAAGTACATAACTAGGTGGTACTGGTAAAGCTACCTTGACAATCATTTGTTAGCTTCCGCTACCTTTGTATTCATATACCAATAGTAAAAACCATAAACAGCAGTAATAAAAAATATGAAATTTTGTAGAACTTGACCATATAACTGTTGTTGGTACATTACCACAACAAAATATAAATCAGAAATAATCCAAACTATCCAGTTTTCCATAAATTTTTCTATGGTCATAATGATCGCTGTAAATGTAATCCCAGTGAGGATACCAGTAGAAATAATATCAGCCGAAGCTGTAATATAGTTAAAACCAATACTAAACACACACAAAACAACCACATAGATTAAATAACGAAGATAATCAGCAAACTTCATCCACTTAACAGTTTTATGCTCACCATCAACACCTTGAGTATGCCATTTATACCAACCATAACTGAAAAATATCACATAAACAAATTGCAATAGTACTAACGAATAGGTACCTTTAATTGCAAATAGAAACAATAACAGTATGGCTCCAACTATACCCAATGACCAAGACCATACTTTTAATCTAGCTAAGTAGATAGTATATAAGACATTTATAACTAATGCAGAATAATCAAGAGTCTCAAACAACATTGTAAATCTAATCCTTATTTAAAAACACTCGTACAATTTTATATCAAGTTGTTTATATAGCTGAGATTTTATAACATTAATTTTCCTAATAGAACTAGTTTTAAAATTAATTGTAGGATTAAAAGCCAAGTAAATTTTATATAAGCTTATATCAAAAACATCACAATTTAAGTAGCAAATATCTTGGACTGTAATCCTAATGATATTAGCTTTTTCTAAGGCATAAAGATTTTTTTTAATTTTGTCATAATCTGCTACTGAAGTTTTTTGATACAAATCGTTAATACTCATACCATTCTTGAGTTCTCTTTGTGCAATATGTAACTCTTTAAGCATATTAACACTTATACTAAGATCATCTCTTTTTACTTCCTTTTTAAAATTTAAAGTTACTTTCATATATTGCATCGCACGTATCATCACCGCACCTAAAAGTGTGATTTGCCAAGTGACAAAAACCCAGAGAATAAATATTGGTATTAATGATAATGACCCATAAATAACTGAATATGTAGGTACATAAAACATATATAAAGCAAAAATCTTCTTCGCAAGAGTAAAGACGATCGCGACTAGAAACGCTGCTAATAAGGCAATTTTTGAATTAATCCTTGTATTAGGTAATATCTTGTAAACAACAAAAAAGCCCGCAGTTAAGAAAATAAGCGATAAACCACTTAAGAGATATTGCTCCATTCCAATATCTTTGACAAACCACGCCATAGATATAAGATAAGTACTCGAAATAAATACAAATCCCATCAGTAGTGGTCCCATTGTCATTAGTGCCCAGTATACTAATAAACTTTGAAGTATTGGACGTTGCCTATTTGCATAAAAGATTTTATTTAGGGTAATTTCTAACCTTTTTATCATCAAAAAGATTACCACAAGTAAGACTATAACTGATGTAATAGGTAAGGAAGTCATTTTATGAGAAATCTTTGTGATATACTGCTGCACAGTTGTTGCTGTTTCTGGAAGCATGTTTTCAAAAAGAAAATTTTGTAGACTCTCAGAAAGCGAACTAAAAGCATCTAAAATATTTATTATAATGAAAAAAGCTGGTACGATAGCAAACAAACTCGTAAGAGTTATTGAAGCAGCTACTGTTGGACAGTCTTTACGGAGATATTCTTTAAAAACCCAGATCCAATAGTTTTTTAATATTAGCAAATATTTTTTGTATAATCTGATATCAAACATAGAATAATGATGATGAAAAACATACTAATACTATACTACAGCCAAGGTGGAAGTACAAAGAAAATGGCACATACTATAGCCATTGGAGTTGAAGCCACAGGAGCAACAGCAACTATCCGTACGGTACCAAATATTTCAGCGAAAACTGAACAAACAGCGCCTTTAATCCCAGATAATGGCGATCTGTATGCAACAAAAGAAGATTTAGCTAATTGTGATGGTCTAATAGTCGGAAGCCCGGCATATTTTGGTAATATGGCATCGCCACTTAAGTACTTTTTAGAGATACATAGTGATATATGGTTTAAAGGTAGCTTAATCGGTAAGCCAGTAGGTTTTTTCACTGCTGCATCAGGAATGCATGCCGGTCATGAAAGCACCTTATTATCAATGATGATCCCTTTTATTCATCATGGTTGCTTGATAGTTGGGGTACCATATAGTGAGCAAGCCCTAGAACATACTCGTACAGGCGGCACTCCATATGGAGCCTCACATTTAAACACATTCTCACCGAATAAGACCATGTCTGATGATGAGATAAAGATATGCAAAACACTAGGCAAACGCGTTGCTGAAATAGCTAATAAATTATCTTGCTAGGAGAATATAAATGAAGAAGGTTTTTTGGATTTGGCTATTATCATTATGCTTCTTATTAACAAACTGTACTAATTCCGCACCAAGCTATTCAGCTAATTCTGTAGGTCAGGTATCTCAAGTTGAACAAGGTCAAATTATCGATATCCAACAAGTCAATATCAAAGGCTCTGATAATATCGGTGCAAGAGTTGGTGGCTTAGCTGGTGGTCTTGGCGGAGCTTTAGCAGGAAGTGGTAATATTTTTACAAGTATCGCAGGCTCAATAGGTGGCGCAATAGTAGGAGGAATTGCTGGTGGGGCAACAGAAGATGCTATAACATCATCAAAAGGCTATCAGTTTACACTAAAACTTGATAACGGAAAAACCATAGCTATACTCCAAGAAGATAAGCATGGTCTTAATATTGGTGATCGAGTGACTATATATATGTCTGGTAATAATACTAGAATAGTACCCGCAAGATCTCAAGCGTAAAGTTAAAAATAAGTAAAGTTTGCTTTCAAAATAATTATCGTTTAGTATATAATTCGCTATTCTCGAACAGCTAATAATACTCCTAATGCTTAGCTATTTTAAAAAAGGAATTTGAATTAAATGTATAAAACAAGAATTACTACTTTAGGATTAAGTATCTGGTTTATTTGTGCTTTCTTTTACGCCCTTGAATACTTCGTAAGGTCTTCAACAGGTGCCTTACTTGACGATTTTATGAAAGAACCCTATAACCTTACTATTGCTTCAACCGCCTTGTTTAGTTCATCTTTTTATTGGAGTTATATAATTTCACAAATACCCGCGGGCATAATAGTTGATAAATTCGGTGTTAAAAAGGTAATGATAGTTAGCAGTGCTATATTTTCTGTAGCTATGCTTATTGCAACTATAGCTCACTCTGAATCTATGCTTCTAGCTTATAGAATACTAGCAGGCTTTGGTGGTGGATTTGCTATTCTATGTGCGATAAAATCAATAGCTATTTGGTTACCAAATAGATTCTTCCCAGCGTTTACAGGTCTTACCCAGTTTGTTTTATACATTGGTGCAACACTTTCTGCTGCCCCTTTAGTTTTTCTGTCTGAATACCTTAGCATTTCGGAAATTATGGCTTTGATATTCGTAATTTCTTTTATATTACTATTATTTAGTATTTTTTGTGATCAAAACTCACCCTGATTATAAAAAAGAAAATAAACATAACAACAAACAAAGCCAAACTCTAAAAGATATTTTAGCGGTACTGAAAAACAAGCAAATCTGGTTTAACGGTTTATTCTGTTTTACGATATATGGTACTACTGTACTATTTGCAGATTTATGGGGTATAAGATATCTGACCTTATATGGTTTTAGCCAAAGTCAAGCAGGTCTTTGTACTTCACTTATCTTTATCGGCATGTATCTTTAGTCCGATTTGGGGAGTTATAGCATCTGCGGTAAATAGTGAGAAAAGGTTTCTTCTAATTTCTCCTATATTTGGTTTTTTCATTGTGACTTACTTATTATTTTATAACCAAAATATTATTGTTGCTTATATCCTTTGTGTTTTATTTGGTGGTGTTCAAGCTGTACATGTACTTAACTATTCTGCACTAAGAAACACAATATCAGCAACCCAAATAGCTACTGGATTAGCAGTAGTAAATATGTTTTTACCATTAAGTGGTGGAGTATTACAACCAATTACAGGAACGATGATTACCTATCTCAAAGAAACTCATCAAGCACTATATGCTTTCCAAACAACATTAGTAATCATTCCAATTTTGATGCTACTATCTTTTATAATTGCTATATTTATTAAAGATTCTAATAACTAGAATATATACTACTTTACTCTCGCTTTTTTTTATTCTATTATTTGTTGTACAAAAATTTTAATACCATATAAATCATGAAAAAATACATACTAATAGCTTTAGCTGCTGTTGTTATTGTAGCTTTGGTAGCTATCAACCTTTTGGCTGAAAGTGATAAGCCCCAAACAACAAAAGGCAGTCATGACATCTCTGTTGTAGCTGCGGAAAACCAGTATGGCAGTATCGCTAAGCTTATTGGTGGTAGTAATGTTAAAGTTACTAATATAATCGATAATGCTGATGGTGATCCACATACTTTTGTCTCTTCTGTGAAAAATGCTAAGCTTTTAGCCGAAGCAGATGTAATTATCTATAATGGTGCTGATTATGACTCATGGATTACGCCTATACTAAAGACTAATAAAAATGCCGAAATCATTAAGGTACAAGACCTGATAAACTATCCACAAACCGAAAAACTTGGCATTAATCCACACCTTTGGTATGATCCTGATACATTCCCAGCTTTGGCAGCTAAACTAAAAGATGTTTTTTCTAAGCAAGATTCTGTTGATAATAGCTTATTTGAAAAAAATCTTGAAAACTTTAACCATAAATATCAAAAAGTTTATGACCTAGTTAAACAAATAAAGCAGTCAAGCTCAGGTACTCCTGTAACTGCTACAGAACCATTATTTGGCTATATGGCTAATGCACTAGGACTAGATATGAAAGGCCTTGCATTTCAATGGGTGATAATGAATGACTCCGAACCTAGCCCTAAAATGATGATTAATTATCAGAAACTCTTTAACGATAAACAAGTTAAAGTGCTTTTCTATAACAAACAAGTCACAGATAATGTTACAAGTGATGTCTTGGAAGTTGCTAAGAAAAATAATATACCAGTAGTTGGTATCACCGAAACTATGCCTGTAAATGATGATGCTATCAACTGGATGATTGAAACATTACAAGCAACTGCTGTGGCATTGGATAAAGTACAAAAATAAAATGATTAAATGCTCTAACTTGGTGATTGGCTATAATAAACCAATCACAGCTGCGCTAAACCTAGAGGTACCAACAAATGCATGGGTTGGTATCGTTGGTAAAAATGGTGTTGGTAAATCAACTTTTTTTAAGACCCTCTTAGGTAAAATACCAACTATTTCTGGTTTAATAACTATTAATGATAATAAAATAGATGTCGATACTATTAGTTATATTCCTCAAGAGCGAGAAATAAACTTTGAAGAGAAAACCTCAGGCTATACTCTTGTTAAATATAGTTATAAACCAAAGTCATGGGGACTACCATTATTTGATAAAGAATTTAAGGAAAAACTAGAATATCTTATCGCACTAACACAAACACAAGATTATATCCATAAGCCTTTTAAAAACCTTTCTGGCGGCCAAAAAAAACGCGTATATTTAGTACAAGCTTTGATTAATGAGCCCAAAATACTTCTTTTAGATGAACCGTTATCTGATCTTGACCCAGATGCAAAGCAACAATTCTTAGCTTGCTTGAAAGAAATTCATAAGAAAGAAAATATCACTTTATTGATAATATCACATGATATGAAAGAGATTAGCACTCAACTAGATGCTTTTATTCATTTCAAGGATGGTCAATGCCATTATTGCAATGAGCTACCTTGTTTACAGGAGGATATTTGTGTTTAGTTATACCTTTATGCTATATGCTTTTATAGCAGGAACAATAATAGCGATTATCTGTGGCATTATTAGCTTTTTTGTCATAATTAGAAGATTATCATTTGCTTCACATGCTTTAGGACATATTAGTCTGACAGGAGCATCAGGTGCTGTGCTGCTTAATCTATCAGCGATGTCTGGGCAACTTGCTATAAATCTTATTGCTGGATTACTTATGGGTGCTTTTGGTGATAAGATTAAGAAAAATGATATTGCCATCGGTATTGTCCTAACTTTTTTCCTAGGTTTAGGAACTTACTTTTTATTCTTATATCAAAGTGGCTATTCTGGATCTGTAATGTCTATCCTTGTCGGAGATATACTCACAGTTAGTCTTGAACAAATATATATTTTGATAGGTTTAGCAATATTTACTATAGTCCTACTCATCATAATTGCTCGACCATTATTCATATCATCGATAGATCCGATATTTGCTGAGTCAAAAAAAGTATCAAATAAACTTTTATCTATCTTACTTTTTGTATGTATTGCAATAACTGTATCTATGGCTTGCCAAGTCGTTGGGATTTTATTAGTATTCTCACTCTTAATTGGCCCTGCTGCTATTGCAACTCAATGGGTTGACGGCTTTTATAAACCTATTGCTCTAAGTACTTTAATTTCAGTATTAACAGTATGGTCGGGTATAGTAGCCGCCTACTACATTGATGTGCCAATTAGCTTTTTTATTACAACTATTATCTGTATTTTGTACCTAATAAGTATACTAAAAAATAAGTTTCAATAATTTTTACTAATCTACAATTATTTGACTATACCAAAACTAGCTTTATATTTATAATTAGGCTAATTCTATAAATTTTAAGCTAATCTAGAGAAGTAAAATGATAATTACAAAAGAAATTGAATATCGTGGTGATGGTGTCTTACTAAAAGGCTTTTGTGCATATCCAGATAGAGGTGCACATTTACCGGCAGTGCTAATAGCACCAACATGGGCAGGTAGGGATGATTTTGCATGTGATAAAGCGATAGCGATGGCAAAAAAAGGTTATATTGGCTTTGCTATAGATATCTATGGTGATGCAAAAGTAGGTACTAAACAAGAAAATGCTAGCTTGATGAATAATCTCTTAGCTGAAAAATACGCCTTAATGACTAGACTTAGAACAGCGTATAGCACAGTAAAAAGAATGCCAAAAGTTGATAAGGCAAATATCGCTGCAATAGGTTTCTGCTTTGGTGGTAAATGTGTTTTAGATATGGCTAGATCAAATTTTGAGCTTAAAGCGGCGATCAGCTTTCATGGTTTACTAGAATCTAATATTGTCAAAGAGCAAAATATAGATACTAAAATACTAGTATTACATGGCTATAATGATCCAATGGTACCACCAGAGCAAGTCAATAAATTTCAGCAAGAGATGGATATGCGTAAAGCAGATTGGCAACTACATACTTTTGGCAATACTTATCATGCTTTCACAAATCCTAATGCCAATGATCATGAGTTTGGCACGGTATTTAATAAACTTTCAAACAAAAGAGCTTGGAAACTAGCTGAAGATTTTCTTAGAGAAACTTTTATAAGTAGTTATTAATGAAGAATTGATAAAAAATTATTTTATAAGACCAATATATGGAAGTTCACGGTATTTCTCATCGAAATCTAAGCCATAGCCAACAATAAATTTATCTTCTATTTCAAAGCAGACATAATCAAGCTTAACATCTCTTTCAAGTCTAGCTGGCTTAAATAACAAAGTTGCAAACTTTAGAGTTTTTGGATTATATTTACCAATCCCCTCGATAAGCTTATGGTAAGTATGTCCAGTATCAACTATATCTTCAATTATTATGATATTCTTATCTTTAACATACTCTTCTTTTAACGATGTTTCTGTTAGAGTCACTGTCCCAGAACTCTTAGTACTAGAACCATACGATGATGCTGTAATAAACTGTGTCCTTAGATCAATTCGTAACTTCCTCACAAGATCAGCAAAGAACATAAAAGAGCCTTTTAAAACACACACAAGTGTAACTTGCTGTCCTGAATAGTCTTGATTAATTTGTTCAGCTAATCTAGTAACAGCTTGTTCAAGTTGTTGGCTTGTTATATAAACTTCAGTATTTTCTGCAGAATAAGTCATACATTAACCCTTTTTGAAATAATCCTCAAAGAATAAAATTTGTTCTCTAGATGGTCCATAAGCTAATGAAGATATTGGAATACCAACGTGATTCTCTATAGTCTTAAGATATGTCTTAAGAGCAGCTGGCATATTATCTTTTGTTACTGTTTCATCTATAGAAAACGGTTCCATTTCGACAAGAATTGGCTCTACCTTGTAAAGATCTATTCCTGGATAAGCACAATATATTTCTTTGCCCTCATACTTATAACCAATACAAACTTTTAGAGTGTCCATATCAGATAAAACATCAACCTTTGTTAAGGCTATTGATGTTAAGTTTGAGCATTTTGCTGAGTATTTTAAAAGAGGTAAATCTAACCAACCACACCTACGAATTCTACCAGTTGTCACACCTATCTCGCCACCTTTGTGCTGAATAAATTTACCAACATCATCAAAAAGCTCTGTTGGGAAAGGTCCTTCACCAACTCTTGTAGTATAAGCTTTTGTAATCCCAATCACATGATCTAAACCATGTCCGGCAGTGGTTGCACCAGAATATACTCCCGCCACTGAAGTATTAGAAGATGTCACAAATGGATAAGTACCATAATCAACATCTAAAAGCACACCTTGTGCACCTTCATAAACAACATTCTTACCCGCTGCAATTGCTTGATCTATTATTGAAAAAGTATCTGCTGCATACTGTTTAAGTTTTTGACCCAAAGCAAAAAGCTTATCAAATTCTTGTTCTAGTGTTGGATATTCGACTTTATATAAATCTCTAAATAAAGTTTCTTTCTCTGCCAAAGAGATTGCTAACCTTGATCTTAATAAATCCTTATCAAATAGATGCTTAAATTTAATACCTTTACGCGATACTTTATCCTCGTATGCTGGACCAATACCTTTACCAGTCGTACCTATTTTCTCACTAGTGTTACTTTCTCTAACTGCATCTAAAAGTTTATGATAAGAAGTAATAATCGTACAAGACTCAGAAACAAATAAATTCTCTGCTGAAATTGCTATACCTTTTGCTTGTAGACGTGTAATTTCCTCATCTAAGGCAACAGGATCTAAAACCACGCCATGACCAATTACACATTTTGTATGCTGATGCAAAACACCTGAAGGTATTAAATGAAGAAATGTCTTCTTACCATTTACAACCAATGTATGACCAGCGTTATTACCACCTTGATAACGAACAACCAAATCGGCTTTCTCAGCTAAAGTATCTGCTATTTTACCTTTACCTTCATCGCCCCACTGAGCGCCTACGATTACGATATTTGACATATTAAATTTGAATACTATGAGATTAAAATTTTGATAGTAAATATACTAATATATTAGCAACTAATTTACTAGTAAAATATCGTTTAACAAAAATGTTTTAACTAAGAATTTATGATTAAAATTGTTATAATGATAGTTAAAATCTGACTTTAAATAAATAATA
Source organism: Francisella tularensis subsp. tularensis (assembly GCF_000833475.1). Classification (NCBI taxonomy): domain Bacteria; kingdom Pseudomonadati; phylum Pseudomonadota; class Gammaproteobacteria; order Thiotrichales; family Francisellaceae; genus Francisella; species Francisella tularensis. Next base: position 251,108 of record NZ_CP010115.1, read on the forward strand.
ACAAGGAACAAGCATGTCAAAAATAAAAAGGGTACTAATATCTGTATCTGATAAAACAGGTATCATTGAATTTGCCAAAGAATTAAGTAAGTATAACATCGAAATACTTTCAACAGGTGGAACTTCAAAAACCCTTAAAGATGCTGGAATAAACGTAATAGATGTTTCAGAGCATACACAATTTCCAGAAATTATGAATGGTCGTGTAAAAACACTTCATCCACTAATTCATGGTGGTATCTTAGCCGATAGAGATAATCCTGAGCATCTCGATGCGATGCTAAAAAATCATATTGGACAAATAGATATGGTAGTCGTTAACTTATACCCTTTTGTCAATACAGTTAAATCCGGTGCTGATTTTGATACCTGTATCGAAAACATAGATATCGGCGGACCTTCTATGGTGAGATCATGTGCAAAAAATCATAAACACACAACTATAGTGACCAACCCTAGTCAATATGATCTAGTTATCAAAGAGATGGCTGAGAATGATGGCAAAACTACTCTAGCAACACGTCGTGAATTTGCTAAAGAAGCGTTTGCACATACTGCCGAATATGATAGTCATATTGCAAACTGGTTTAGTAAAGAGCTAGATGAAGAGTATCCTGAGAAACTTTTTTCTGTAGGAACTCTAAAACAGGTTTTAAGATATGGCGAAAATCCTCATCAAAAAGCAGCTGTATACTCTACAGATGCTGACTGTGTAAGCATTACAAATGCAAGACAATTACAAGGCAAAGAATTATCGTATAATAACCTAAATGATGCCGATGGTGCTTTTGAGATGGTTTGTGAGTATTCAGAACCCTCTTGTGCAATTATCAAACATGCTAATCCTTGTGGTATCGCTTCTGGTAAAAATGCTTTTGAAGCTTGGACAAAAGCTCTAGCTTGTGATCCAATTTCAGCTTTTGGTGGAATTGTTGCGTTTAACTGTGAAGTTGACAAAGAGTTTGCTGAATCTCTAGGTAAAATGTTTTTAGAAGTAATAATTGCACCAAGCTATACTCAAGAAGCTCTAGATATTTTAGCAGCTAAGAAAAACTTACGCGTATTAGAAACTGGTAAAGTTTTTGATACAAAATCATCACGTATGATAAGTAAAAATATTCATGGTGGAATACTATCTCAATCTTATGATAACGGTGGCGTTGACATTAATGACTGTAAAGTTGTTACAGATAGAGCGCCAACTGACAAAGAGTGGGCTGATTTAATGTTTGCCTGGAAAGCTGTTAAATACGTCAAATCAAATGCAATTGTCTATGCTAGAGATACCCAAACAGTAGGAATTGGTGCTGGACAGATGAGTCGAGTTGATTCTGCACGTATTGGTGCTGAAAAAGCCCAAGCTCATCAAGGTGCTAAAGGTTCTGCTGTCGCATCTGATGCTTTCTTCCCTTTTGCTGACGGTTTAGAAGAATGTATCAAAGCTGGAGCAACAGCGGTAATTCAACCAGGCGGTTCAAAAAATGATCAAGAAGTTATTGATGCTGCTAACAAAGCTGGTATCACTATGGTCTTCACAAATATGAGACATTTTAGACACTAAATTAATAAATCTTTCTCCAAGTTGGATAATGTTATTTATTGTATTTTAATTGCTAGAACATTCTTTTAAGATAACGCCGAAGTTAAAAGCGGCGATATTACTAATATTATCCCAAAAATAACAAAATAAATACTCTAGGTTCGATATTTTTCAAGACTTGGTGTCTTAAAGACTATATAGCTGGTACCAAACAACCTAATATACCAAATACAGGACCAGATAAAGGCACTAACTTATATACTGGTGCATCAAAGACTATTGAAAGCCACGTTAGCAGAAAAATTATAACTACCACAAGTGTATTTAAGCTTAAGATATGATTAGTATCATCTTTTAAGCCTAGAGTTGTTGCAGTTTTTCTCAATAATCCTTTTAAGGATTCTTCCATACCTGCTAAAACACTTAAAAACGAAGTTAAAATAGCACACAAGCTAATAATAATCCCACATACATACAATACACCATTTGATAAGCCTTGTTTTTGCTAAGAGTATAAATGCTGATTGATTATGTTGTGTAGCTTCTAAAGCATCTGCTCTTGGGATAACCAATGAAAATGAAAGTACATAAAAGCCAATAATAATGACTAAGATAATAAATGCTAAAGTCATTGTTTTAAGAGTCTTAGCCAAGACAAATTCTTTATCTTTTTTACGATAATGCAATCTATAGCCTATCACCATAGGACTTAATGACTGGATAAATAAAATCGAGGTCAAAGAAAATGGCAGCATAATAATACTCTTAGCGATAAACTCGCCACTATCAGTAGGTAACTGTAACACATTGTTGAATGACCATAAGGGAATTAAAAAACCGATGCCAAAATAATTGCCACAAGCAAAATGACGACCAAGAAAGTTGATACCCTGACAAAAAGTTTTTGACTTTTCATGCCTATGAAAATTAGCACTATCATCAAAATCGCACTGTACAAAGCATTATGCTCAAGTTGTGGATTAGCAGTAAGTTTAAACATATATAAGTAAGCAGCTAAAGATTTTGCTACAACTTCAGCATAAATTACTGTCCATGTTAGCATCATTAATAAGTACAATACCCCTAAAAAAGTTGCCCACTTGCCTCCTAATAGTTCAGCTACCGTTTCTTTATATGGTCTTAGCTCTTTTGCAGCAAATAAAGTCTCGATATATAGGTTCTGTGCACAAAAAACTTAAATTATATTGAAAATAGCTAAACCGCTGTTATTTAAGATTTGAAAAGCAATAAATATCAATGGTTTAGCAAATGAATTATCATATAAAAGAAGTATTCTGGTCAATTATTTTATCATTCTTAAAATCACAAAAAGGTATACATACCAATGATGAAGCCAAATTAAGATTGTTTATTGAAGCTGTATTTTATGTGTTACGTACAGGCTGTCAATGGAGAATGTTACCATTTTATTATGGTAAATATAGATCAATACATAAGCGTTTTAAAGATTGATGTGATAAAGATATATTTTCTAGATTATTTAAATCAGTACAAAACCCTGATTTACAAGAAGTCATGCTTGATTCAACAATAGCAAGAGCACATGCTTGTGCTACGGGATATGATAAAGATGATAACCAAGCAATTGGTAGATCAGTTGGTGGGATAACCACTAAAATCCATGCTATGACTGATGCTTTAGGTAATCCAATAGAAATATTGTTGTCAGAGGATAAAACTCATGATAGTAAAGTAGCTATAGATTTACTAAAAAATGTATATAATACAAAAGTTATCGCTGATAGAGCATATCATTCTAATGAAATCAGGCAGCATATTCAAGGTATATCCTCTGAAGCTGTTATCCCTTGTAAATCAAATACTCTAAACCATATACCTTTTGATAGTCATGTATATAAAGAAAGACATTTGATAGAGAATTTCTTTTCTAAAATTAAGCATTTTAGAAGAGTATTCTCTAGATTTGATAAAACCATTTCAGCATATATAGGAATGATTAAATTAGCTTGTACTTTTATTTGGTTACGATGAATATTTATTTTTGTGCACAGAACCTAGTTTTTGAAAAAGGTAAATACCTGGATATGCTATAAGTATCGATACTACAAAAACAGCAAAGCTAACCACACCAACACTTACTAATACCAGAACTATACCCGCACCAACAGCCATGCCAATACTGACAACTAGCCAACCAAAATCAAAGCGATCAAAATTACGTAAACTCTTCATCTAAAAACAACATATACAAATATGACTTATATTTTAACCTCTTTAAAGCTAATTAAAAATGTCTAAATAAAAGAAAAATCTATTGTTTTTAGGGAAATTTAAAAGAAAAGTTTTTATAAATTGTTACTACTTGAATACTTACCAACTATGATTGTCTTTGTTGGAATTTAATATAAAATTCATTCAAGAATCTCTTATACGTTACTTTAATAGCATCTTCAGGTCTTTGACAAACTCCTCCATCAAGCGCAACATTACCATTACTACTAACAGTTCCTTTACATCTATACCAAGCAATGCTGCCAGTTTTAGTATTTCTATAGTATGCTGTAAAATCAAGTGGGTCTCCTGAATCACTTACAGGTAAACTAGTTACACTAAGTCGAGTGATTTCATCTCTACCAATATTATAAGGGCCCAGTACATAGGATTACCAGTACTATAAAAGACATTGTTTACATCTTCACTACTAATTGGACCATAATCAGTTAGATAACCACGGTAAGCGTACTTTATAGGAGCGTTGATTTTATCGACAAGATCCTCTGTTATAGCATTAGGATTACTACTAGTTAAAACTTGCGAAGCAACACTAGGACAATTTTGTAAATTATTATAACAATTTTTGACTATTTTTTCTTGAATTAGATTAACATTCGCTTGCGCCTTATCCATAAATTGTCCTAGTGCGATCTTATAAGAATCATCTAGTGTAACTGGATATGTTTTAAATATTTTATTAGCCTTATCAACATAATATTTATTTGCAAGATATGCACTAACCATTCTTTCTCTAGCTTGCTTAATTTGATCTATATTTTTTACTTCAGGAATATCAGTTCCTGGTTCTATACCAATTACAGAATGTAAATCAAAATAGTCATCTCTATCACCAAGTAAAAGTTTAAGCTTAGATTGATCATTATTGGCAAAAGCATTATCTAACGAATTCTGATATTCTCCTTTTGCATAAGTAATTATATTTCCAATTGCCGAATTACAAGCACTCAAATCATTTAAATTACATGATGTTGCTTTATAAACACCATTTTCATCTGGTTCACCAAAAATATTTGCCAATTTAGTTGGATCTCCACCTATCTGATATACATTTATAGAAACTGTACCCGATATTTTTGCATCATTAATTTCTTGCTGAACTTTAGAGTCAATAGTTCCAAAAATTCCAAAACTTGCACCAACCTTAGCTTGAAACGCTTGCTTTTGCTCTTCTGAATGGAAGTCCATCGAAAGAGTAGCTATTAATTTTGATCCCAGTTGGAAATCTTTAAATACTTGATCACCACAGTTTTCTCTAAATTTTTCAGGATATTTAAGTTCTTGTTCACCTTGGGGACTTAGCTTAACACTATTTATGACTGATTCAGCTGTAATTGAATATACATAGGAGAAAGTCATAGCTGTAGAGCCATCTTTTAGGGAGTTTACATAAGTAGCTGAAGCATCCGCTGAAAAAAGTCCAAATCCTCCGCTAGCACTGATATCAACATTTAGATCTTTAGCTAGCTCCTGTTTAGTCATTGATTGAGAGAAGGATAATTTTCCTACTGGTGCTTGAGTCATAGGTGGCACAGCTGGCTCAAAACAGGTAAGTTTTGCTATTCTAGCAGAATCAGTAGAATATGCATCGCCATATTGAATATTAGTTCCAGTAGCTGTTAGAAACTTTTTATTAGTAACCTCTGCACTAGCATTAGTTGCCGCACCTACACTTGTTAACATTACCATTGTGATTAAAGTTTTTTTCATATTTCTTATTAAGCTCCATGATTTGTTTTTTAAAAGCATAGGTATAATATGAGCTAGAGTATATTTTTACAATAAACAGAATTACATAATAGATATGCATTTTCGCATAATAAGATTGGATTTTTTGAAGCAAGTATACTGCTTAGATAGCCAAAGTATATTTTACTGCTTAACCCAGACTAATTTATCAGTATCATAACCTAAAGCTTTAGCTCGATTGATAAAGTCATCTTTGATATTTTGTGGTACTGTTTTTGTTCGCGCAAGTAGCCATAAATAATCCTTATCCGCACCCGCCACATAAGCATATTTATAATTATCATCAAGCTTAAATACTACATACGCACCATAGAAAGGTCTAAAGAAAGATACTTTAAGGTAGCCAATATTTTTATCTTCAACAAACTTAGCAATTCCCGTAGCATAACTTCTCTTACCAGTTGATGGTGTGATGCCACTATTTATTACCTTTATAGTTCCATCTGGATTTAAACTATATTCAGCATAAACATTTGTCATACCTTTTTCAAAACTATTATCAAATCTTGCTATCTCATACCATTTGCCAAGATACTTATCCGCTTGAAAGTTTTCGACAGGATTTATATTTGCTGGTTTGGTTACACAACCTGATAGCAATATAAATGCTGTTGTTAAGATTATTAAAACTAACTTTTTCATAATTAAACCTCTTTTGATTTCTTATATGCTAAACAGTATAGTAAACTAACTGTGATATATAACAATAGCTAAAAGTTTTAATATTATGGAATTAAGTTATTTTGAGCTACTCCAAAAAAATGATCTCACCGCCTATAAACTTTTTATCATAACAGGTGATGAACCTCTACAAAAACACAATACTATTGAAAAAATAACTAATCAGTTTAAAACTAAAAATTTTGAAATAAGCTATCATGATTTAAGTGAACAAAATATAGATGTTTTGTATAACGAAGTTGATAGTCTTAGCCTATTCAGTATTGATAAATTTATTCAATTCAATTTTGATAAGCCCCCACAAAAAAAACTCCAACAAACATTAGTTGACAAGCTTATAAATGATGATGATAACGTTTACTTGCTTGTTTTTAGTGGTATGAAAAAGCAAAATACCTCAGCAAAGTGGTTTCAAAGCTTAGAGCATAAAGCTATTCATATTCGCATTTTTCAACCAAATTTAGATAATGCCATAAATATTATAGATTATGAAACACAACAACTCGGCTTAAGTCTGACAAAAGAAGCTACACAGCTCTTAGCGCTAAAAACCGAGGGAAATTTGATAGCAACAAAACAAATCTTAAAATTACTCTCACGCCAAGATAGCCGAGTCTTTGATGAAAATACAATTCGTCCTTTTCTACATGAGCACGCCAATTTTGACGTATTTGATCTTTCTGAAGCAATTCTCTCTCAGCATAAAAGCAAAGCACTAAAGATACTTAATAGCATCCTGAACGAAAATGATAAGTCTCCTCTTGTACTCTGGGCCCTAAAAAGAGAATTAAGAATACTCTCCCAACTAAAAAACACTCAAATAACTTATCATCAAAAAATATTTAAAGATAACAATATTTGGTCAGCTAAACAGAAATTTTATATTAGTTTAGCGAATAAGCTTAGTCCTGAAAAAATTTCAGCAGGACTGGAAAAATGCCTTGATACTGACCTATGTATCAAAGGTGCAAGAAAAGGCAATATTCAGCTTAAACTTAATGAAATTGTTTTTGATATTTTCTAAATACACTATCTAAGATTTTTGCTAAATTTAAATGACAACTGTAATAGCAGCATTTACTTTTTTTAGACAATTGATATCATTAAACAGAATTAACCAATGTTAAGGAATATAGTGAAGATATGAAAGTAATAACCGCTGAATACATATGGGTTGATGGTTCAGATCCTGTGCCTCATCTTAGATCTAAAGCAAGAGTTTTACCATTTAAAGAATTTGAAACTCCAGATGAATTTCCAGAATGGAGTTTTGATGGTTCTTCAACAAACCAAGCTACAGGAGATAACTCAGATTGTATTCTTAAACCTGTTAACTTTGTAATTGATCCACTAAGAGATTATGGTTACTTAGTATTATGTGAAGTTTATAATCCAGATGGACAAACTCCGCATGCGACAAATAATCGTGCCAAGCTAAGAGCTCTATTAGCTAGTGCTGACTGCCAAGATATGTGGGCAGGTTTCGAACAAGAGTATACAATGTTCAAAGATGGTAGACCACTTGGATGGCCTACTACAGGATTTCCTGGTCCACAAGGTCCTTATTATTGTAGTGCTGGTAATAGCAAAGCTTTTGGTCGTGACTTAGTTGAGGCTCATATGCAGGCGTGTCTAGAGGCGGGAATTTTATTCTATGGTATAAATGCTGAAGTTATGCCAGGGCAATGGGAATTTCAAATTGGCTATAGAGGTGTTGATGGTGAGGACGCTGGTATATTAAATGTTGCAGACCATACTCACCTTGCTAGATGGCTACTAGAGAGACTTGGTGAAGAATATGGTATTGATATATCTTTTGATAACAAACCTATCAAAGGCGACTGGAATGGTGCTGGTCTTCATACTAACTTCTCTACGAGTAAAACTAGAAATCCTCAAACAGGTAGAGAAGCTATTAAGAAGATATGTACAGCATTAGAAAAAAATCATAAAAAAGATATCTTAAACTATGGTCACAATCTTCATGAGAGATTAACAGGTAAACTAGAAACTTCTGATATGAATACTTTCAGTGTTGGAGATGCTGATAGAGGATGTTCTATTAGAATCCCAAGACCTGTTGCACTTAAGGGCTATGGCTACCTTGAAGATAGAAGACCTGGCGCAAATGCTGATCCTTATGTTATTGCTATGGCTTTAGCTAATGCTGCTATAAACTAACTATATTGTCTATATATCAAATCTTTGTTTTTTCGGTAAAATAACTCAATATTATTTTTTATAAAACCATATTTCTTTAAATGAAAACAATAATGATTAAAACTACATCTTCTAGTGGTGAAGATTACTATAAAAATATTTTTAGCGCTATCTGTGACAAAGATGGCTTTATGACAAAGACAGATATTCTTGATATCTTAGTTGAGTCAGGTATTAGCAATGATGATCCTCGCATTACTAAATTAATCGCCAAATTAAATAAATTCTGTGATATTGATAAGATTGATTTTGATACATTTCAAGAAATTACTTTTGAAAATATAGGTCTTATCGAAAAAGCTATTAATAAAGGCTTTATCATTCCCAACTTTAAGGATTTCAAAAAAGAAATTGAAGCCATATATAACGAAACTAAAAAGAATGAAACAGGCAGAAACGCAAACTATATTCCTCAACTAGCAAGGGTTGACCCTAATCTTTTTGCTGTGGCTTTTTGTAGTGTTGATGGTCAAATAATTACCTTAGGAGATTATCTACAACCATACTGTGTACAATCAACTGCAAAAACTATCACATATTGTATAGCTACTGAAGAAAATGGCGAAGATAAAGTTCATCAACATGTTGGCAGAGAACCAAGTGGTATTACTTTTAATGCTATAGCATTAAACAAGTATGACCTACCTCATAATCCAATGATAAACTCCGGCGCTATCATGATGTGCTCACTAATAAAACCGGAGTGGAATCTTGCTGATAGATTTGAATATATTACTAACGTTTGGCAAGATCTAGCAGGTGGCGAACCTATCGGCTTTGATAACGCTGTATATCACTCCGAAAAAGAGACCGCAGATAGAAATTATGCTCTAGCTCATTTTATGAAAGAAGTAGGTGCTTTTCCAGAGGGCACAAATATCCACACTGCTCTAGATTTCTATTTCCAAACTTGCTCTATTCAAGTTAACGCAAAAAAAATGGCAAAAATTATGGCTTCCATAGCTAATGGCGGAGTATGCCCTTTTACTAGTAAAAAAATATTTTCACCAACAACGATTCGGAATTGCTTATCAATGATGTACTCGTGTGGGATGTATGATTTTTCAGGTGAATATGCGTTCTCTGTTGGATTACCTGCAAAATCAGGGGTGTCAGGAGCTCTAGCTATAGCTATTCCAAATGTTGGTGGTTTTGCAATTTTTTCTCCTCGACTTGACCCTAATCATAACTCCGTAAGAGGTGTTGAATTTAGTAAAAGGCTAATAGAGAAGTTTAGTTTCCATAACTATGATCATATAACTCATTGTGACAAAATAAATCCCGTTGAGAATAGAATGGTTGTCGAATCAAATTTAACATTTGAACTAATTTGGGCAGCAAGTGCCGGTGACTTATCAGAGATTAAAAGAGCCGTTGCCTTAGGTGTTGATATTAACAAAGGTGATTATGATAAAAGAACAGCTCTTCACCTAGCCGCTGCTGAAGGTCATGAAGATATTGTTAAATACCTTATCCGCAAAGGAGCGGATATTAATGCTATAGACAGATGGGGTAAAAAGCCATTAGATGATGCTATAATGAATAATAATATTTCTATAATTGAGCTGTTAGACAGAACTTAAATTAGCCTATGATCAATTTACTATTCATATACTTAGCGTATATCTTAGCTATTGTTTCGCTTTTATCTTTATGGATGATAAAGTTTAGAATATTTGGATATATTACAATTACAACATCTCTAGTATTTGCACTCCTATCAGGAGTATTAAACTTAACAGGTCTTTTAGTTATTTGCGTAATAGGTATTCTTATTTATTTGAGTTTTTATTTTAAAGATAAAAAAGGAGTTAGTTTATTTTTCTTTATTATTTCTGCAGTGATTCTATTTCTTAACTACATGCATTTTTTTCCTGGCTTTAATAACATATGTATAATTAAAAATGCTCAAATTTCACAAGATGCTATAGCTTTTAGCTTATATTTAAACTATAGCTCTATTATACCAACATATTTTTTATTACTTTTTTCATCAGAAATTGGGATTTTAGAAAGTTCAAATAAACTACTACTAGTTATAAAATCAGGTATTTTTTATGGTTTATTAGCATCTTTTATTTTAATTCTCATAAGCTATTTATTTGACTTCATTAGATTTGATTTTAAACTCACGCAATATACTTTAGTATTTATTTTTGTAAATCTGATATTTACATGTCTACCTGAGGAAATCTTTTGGAGAGGTTTTATTCAATCTAGGCTCGAAAAATATTTTAACTCAATTATAGCTATAATAATAACATCATTTGCATTTGCATTTATTCATATCGCATTTGCAGGAACTCGTTTTGCCTTGCTAGCATTTATAGCTAGCCTTATATATGGTACCGCATACTCTAAGACCAGAAAGATAGAAGCGAGTATTATTTGTCATTATCTTGTCAATATTGGCCAGTTTATATTCTTTACTTACCCAATACTAGCTAAAGCTTATCCATTGTAAAACTTCATAATTTCATAAACAAATATTTATTGCTTTTAATTTTAAATTTATATATCTTTACTAATAAATAATTCACGAAGTTCAAAAAGGATTAGTAGATGAGTAAATTTATAAACAAAATATTATCAATAATAGAAATGTTCATATTTGGGATTCGCTGGATTCAAGCACCAATTTATCTACTTTTATCACTAGTTCTATTTGGTTTTATCTATGAAATATATCATGAGTTATATCATCTATTTACTCATTACCATACTATTGATGAAGACCAACTTATTATAATAGCTCTAACACTATGTGATGTTGTACTAGTTGCAAACCTTGTAGTAATTGTAGTCATTAGTGGTTATGAAAACTTCGTAAGTAAAATGAACCTTGATAAAAAAAGTGGTGGCCAACCTGTTTGGATCAAAAAGTTATCTCCAAATGCAGTTAAACTAAAGATCGCTGGCTCAATTATAGGTATTTCTTCTATTTCTCTTTTAAAGAAGTTCCTAGAAGTTTCTCAGGCAACTGACAGAGATTTAGCATGGTCTGCCGCTATACATATGGTATTTGTAGTATCTGCATTACTGATCGCATTTACTTCGTTTATTGAAGGTAAATCTCATAAAGCTAGCTATGATGATGATCATTAATTAATAAGTTTCTTTATATTATTTTCTATGCCCTAAATCTTTATCTTTAGACTTACCATGAATAATCCTAGTATCCTCATCACAAGGAACCAGCATATCAGAACTTTTTTCGCTATTAACTTGGAATTATCTGGTTTAATTGAGGCATATACTCTATGGAAAGAGGCTATAGTATAATTTTCTTCAACTAGATATATAAAACACCATAAACTATTTTATGTCGTTTTTTTGATATGCTTAAAAAAGCCATCATAATCAATTTCATGACCATCAACAATTTGCTTATAATCTGCGTGTACAAACTTTTGAATAAATTTTTTAGAAACAATATCTGGACTATAAATATTTTTAAATAAAAATTTTAGTAATTTTTTTTGACATATTTTACTCAGGCTTCATATGCGGAAATAGAATCACATCTCTAATTGATTGAGAGTTTGTTAGATACATTACCAGTCTATCAATACCGATTCCTTGTCCCGCTGTAGGAGGCATACCATACTCTAGTGCGCGGATATAGTCTTTGTCATAAGGCATAGCTTCATCATCTCCAGATGCCGCAGCTTCAACCTGTTTTCTGAAACGCTCTGCTTGATCTTCAGCATCATTTAGCTCAGAGAAGCCGTTAGCAACTTCACGTGCTCCAATAAAGAACTCAAATCTATCGGTAAACTCAGGGTTACCGTCTTGTCTACGCGCCAATGGTGAAACTACAGCTGGATAATCTGTAATAAATGTCGGTTGAATAAGCTGATGCTCGACAGTTTCTTCAAATATTTCGTTTATCAAATGTCCAAGTTCATGGTAAGCTTCAACTTTTATTTTTAGTTTCTCAGCAATCTTTTTAGCAGATTCAAATGTTACTAAATCTTCTTTGGTAATATCATCATTATACTTAACAATTGAGTCAACCATTGAGATTCGTTCGTACTTACCACCAAAGTTGATTTTATACTCACCATACTCAAGTATCTCGCTACCAATTACTTCCTGTACAAGTTTAGATAGCATATCTTCTGTTAGATCCATAAGGTCATTATAATCAGCATACGCCATATAGAACTCTAGCATTGTAAATTCTGGATTATGGCGTGAAGATACACCTTCGTTTCTAAAATTACGGTTTATCTCATAAACTCGCTCAAAACCACCAACAACTAGTCTTTTTAGATAAAGTTCTGGAGCAATACGCAAATATAAAGGCATATCCAAAGCATTGTGATGAGTTTTAAATGGCTTAGCAGCAGCACCACCTTGCAAAACATGCATCATCGGCGTCTCTACTTCCATAAAATCTAGTCTATCAAAATAGTTACGGATAAAGTTCACAACTTTTGAGCGTACTTTAAAGACTTCTCTTGCCTTTTCATTTGTAATTAAATCAACATATCTTTGACGATATCTCATTTCTTGATCTGCCAAACCATGGAATTTATCAGGCAAAGGACGAATTGCCTTTGTCAAAATCTCAAAGTGATTTGCTTCAACAGAAAGTTCACCAGTATTTGTCTTAAACATAGTACCAGTAATACCAACTATATCACCCAAGTCACATAGATTCTTAAAAGTTTCATATTGCCCATCTGGCAAGTCACTCTTTTTTAGATAAACTTGGATTCTACCAGTATAATCTTGTAGTGTTATAAAAGATGCTTTACCCATGACACGGCGTAGAACTACTCTACCTGTCAAACTATATTGTTGTTTATTATCTAGCTCTTCTAATTCTTGCTTAGTCTTATCAGCATAGCGAGCCTGTAACTCTATAGCAACAGCATTTCTTCGGAAACTATTTGGATGGCTTATGCCATTATTTTGCTGAGCTAAAGTTTTTAGCTTTTCTTTTCTTAAAGCAATTTGTGAGCTTTCTTGTAATTCTGTTACATGCTTTTTCACAAGCGCTGAAATTTGTTCTTTAACCTGCTCATTTATCTCGCTTACCTCGCCTAAAAACTCACTAATCTGCTCTCTAATCTTGCCTCTAATAGCATCTTTAACTGTGATATCATTAGCTTCTAAATATTCTTTTATCGTTGTTTTTATCAAATCTTTTAATTTACTACTCATTTTAAACCCTGTAATTATTTGTTGCACATTAGCAATTAGTAGCCCCAAAAAAACAAATGATTAGAAAATAAAACTATCTGAATCAATTTTCAAATTGGCGAGTTTTTTATTTTTCATTTGTTTTAAACTACAATAGCGTAGTGCTAGGCAGTTTTGCATACTTTTTATAAAATCTATTTATTATAACCCACTTTTTAAGCTAGCCTCAATAAACTTATCCAAATCACCATCTAATACCGCTTGTGTATTAGTATTCTCAACTCCTGTTCTTAAATCCTTAATTCGTGACTGATCCAACACGTACGAACGAATCTGACTACCCCAACCAATATCTGCCTTTGAGTCTTCGAGTGCATTCTTTTCAGCATTACGCTTTTGTAACTCCATTTCATATAGCTTTGACTTAAGCTGTTTCATGGCATTATCTCTATTTTTATGCTGAGATCTATCACTTTGACTTTGTACCACAATATTTGTCGGAATATGCGTTATTCTCACAGCAGAGTCTGTTTTGTTGACATGCTGACCACCAGCACCTGATGCACGATAAGTATCGACTCGTAAATCAGTAGGATTTATCTCAATATCAATATCAATATCATCATCAACCTCAGGTGAGATAAACACCGATGCAAAAGATGTATGACGTTTACTGTTTGAGTCAAAAGGTGATTTGCGTACTAACCTATGAATACCAGTTTCGGTACGCAACCAACCATAAGCATACTCTCCCTCTATTTTTAAGGTGCAGCCTTTTATACCCGCAACATCACCATCTGATACATCATCAACGGTTACCTTGAAGCCGTGACTATCTGCCCAACGCATATACATCCGCATCAGCATCTCTGCCCAATCTTGCGCCTCTGTACCTCCAGAACCTGACTGAATATCCAAAAAGGCGTTATTAGCATCCATTTTACCTGAAAACATGCGACGAAACTCAAGCTTCTCAATTTCACTAGCAACATTTTGTGTATCTTTAGCAATTTCTTGCATTAAAGATTCATCTTCTTCACCAAGCTCAAGCAGTTCACTTAAAGTTTCTAGAGTTTCTGAGATATACTCACAATTGTGTACAACGTTCTCAAGTTCTACTTTTTGTTTACCCAAGTTTTGTGCATACTCTGGATTATCCCAAATAGAACCATCTTCTAGCTCCATTAAGACTTCTGTTAGCTTTTCTTTCTTAGTATCATAGTCAAAGATAGTCCCGTAAAGATTGAATACGGGCCGTTAGATCTTTTAATACAAGCTTATAATTTATAGATTCCATTTTTCGATTTTTACTAGTATAAATTTTGTCTATAGATTTTATATTTTTACACTAAATTTTACAAACAAAGACTATTGAAAGTTATCTAAATACCCTCTTATTCTTTTAGCCTAACTCTGTTATTATTTAATATAAGATTTTCTAATAGATTAATTTGTAAATGTCATATCAAGCATTAGCAAGAAAATATCGTCCACAATCATTCGCAGAAGTTGCTGGACAACAACATGCTCTTAACAGTTTAGTACATGCTTTAGAAACTCAAAAAGTTCACCATGCCTACTTATTTACGGGTACGCGTGGGGTTGGTAAGACAACACTTGGTAGACTCTTAGCAAAATGTCTAAATTGTAAAACTGGTGTTACTGCTGAGCCTTGCAACAAATGTGAAAACTGTGTAGCAATCAATAATAACAGCTTTATAGATTTGATCGAGATTGATGCTGCTTCACGTACAGGTGTTGAAGAGACTAAAGAAATCTTAGATAATATCCAATATATGCCTTCACAAGGACGCTATAAAGTCTATCTAATCGATGAGGTACATATGCTATCTAAGCAAAGTTTCAATGCTTTGCTAAAGACTCTCGAAGAGCCACCAGAATATGTCAAATTTATCCTAGCTACAACAGATTATCACAAAATCCCTGTTACGATACTTTCTAGATGTATCCAACTTCATCTCAAACATATCTCACAAGCTGATATCAAAGATCAACTAAAAATAATTCTAGCTAAAGAGAATATAAATTCAGATGAGCAATCACTTGAATACATAGCTTATCATGCTAAAGGCAGTTTAAGAGATGCTTTAAGCTTACTTGATCAGGCTATTAGCTTTTGTGGTGGTGAACTTAAGCAAGCTCAGATCAAACAAATGCTTGGAATTATCGATAGTGAAGAAGTATATAGTATTATCAATGCAATTATTGATAATGATCCAAAAGCTATATTGCCAGCCATCAAAAATTTAGCACTTACAGAAAGTAGTGCTGATGCTGTACTAGATAGAATTGCTGAAATTTGGTTCGCTTGCTGTATATATAGCTTTACCCAATCACTAGATGCTGTTAATGATATTGATGTTGATATAATCAATAATATTTTGGCAAAAATATCAATCGAACAAGCACATTTTTTGTATCAACTAACGATAACCGCCAAAAAAGATATTGCTTTAGCACCAAATTTCGAAACTGGTGTAACTATGGCTATACTTAGACTTATAGCGTTTCAAAAAAAAAATCTAATTGATAAAACCCAAACCTCTAAGTCAAATATTAGCCCAATAGTTTCTAAAAATGATATAAATCTGCTTAAAAACACATTTAAGTCAGAACAACCTAAACAGACTGTAAAAGCTGTTGTAGCACAAAATAATGATTCAACAGCTAGTGAAAATACTCAAGAACAATCATTAGATAAAAAATGGTTTAATCTGCTTAATAGAATAAAACTGAAAGGCTTCACAAAAACGCTCGCTTTTAATAGTCACCTTATTAGTGATAATAGTGAAACATTTGTAATCCATCTAAATGAAGATGCCAAAAAAATCCTTGAGCTTGATCCTCAAAGCATAGCTAAACTTCAAGCAAGTATTAGTGAGTATCTTAACAACCCTAGTTTTAGGTTAGATATCAAAAACCTAGCTATGGATAAAGTCTCAACTGATCAAAAGTCTCCTGCTGAAATTAAGCGTGAAAATGCTATAAGTAAAATTCATAATGATGAGAATACAAAGCTTATTAAACAAGCTCTCGCAATTGATATAAAGGATCAAAATATAATTTTAACAGATTAGAAGTTTAAAAAACCTAAATGTATTCCCACGCATCTTTATCAGCAAAGACAGCATGTAGAAGTTTGTTATTAAGAGTATGTCCAGACTTAAAACAGTTGAAATGACCTAAGATATAACCACCAACATAAAAATCACCAATTGCATCTAAAAGCTTATGTCTGACAAACTCATCATCATAACGCAAACCGCCTTCGTTAAGGACACCTTCATTAGTAACACCAACAGCATTATCTAACGATGCTCCTTTAGCAAGGTTGTTTTGATGTAAATATGCAAGCTGCTCATAGAAGCCAAATGTTCTAGCCTTTGAAACCATCTTAATATACTCATCAAGATCATACTCAAAAACTATATGATCATTTGTCGCTGCAATTACAGGATGATCCCAGTGAATTTTAAACTCATATTTTAATGTATCACTAGGTAGAACTTCAGCAAACTTATCTTCATGCTCAACTCTTACAGGTTTTAAGATTTTGATACCTTTTCTAGCAGAATTCTGCTCAACGATACCAACTTGTTTTAGCAACTGTGTAAATTCATATGAACTACCATCCATTACTGGCAACTCTGGAGCATTAACCTCAATCAATACATTATCAACCTCAAACATAGCAAATGCTGACATTAAGTGCTCAATTGTTGATACTGATAGGTTTTGATCGCCATCTTTTGTCAAAAGAGTACACATGATAGCTTCTTTAATACTAGATGGAGTAACTTTGATATCAACAACTGGAGTTAAATCAGCACGACGAAATACTATACCGCTATCAATATCAGCTGGTTTAACAGTCATAGAAACATCTACACCAGAATGTAAACCAACACCGGTTACAGAGAATTCTTTTGCTATAGTTTTTTGTTTCATCATTCTCTCTTAATTTTGGTTTTTATTATCTTCTTCTTAAGAAACTAGGGATATCTGATTTATTTACATCATCAGAATCAGTTTTTGGTGCATTACTAGCGCCAGTAACAACCTCAGTCTCTTTTCTTAAGAAAGGCGCAGAAGTTTTATTTGAAAAACTTGAAGCACTTTGTTGTAGGCTAGATGTCTTCTCTACACCAAAGCCTCTTTTCATTGCAACTTTCTCTATACCAGTAACAACAACAGTCACTTTCATAGAATCAGACATATCTGGATCAATAACTGTACCAGCTATCACGATAGCCTCGTCAGAGATGAAGGATCTTATCACTTCACCAACTTCTTCAAATTCACCGATAGACATATCCATACCAGCTGTAATATTTACAATTACACCTTTAGCACCATCAAGGTTAATATCTTCTAAAAGTGGGCTTGAGATAGCAGCTTCTGCAGCTTCTCTAGCTCTATTTTCGCCACTAGCTTCACCCATGCCCATCATTGCTAGACCCATATTAGTCATAACCGCTCTGACATCCGCAAAGTCAACGTTAATAAGTCCAGGCTTAGTGATAAGCTCAGATACGCCTTTTACAGCATTACCCAAAACATCATTTGCCGCATTAAATGCATCTATTAACGATGCTCCCTTACCAAGTACACTTAAAAGTTTCTCATTTGGTACAGTAATTATCGAATCAACATGCTTTGTTAACTCATCTATACCTTGCTCTGCTGCTTTCATTCTTCTTGGTCCTTCAAAAGGGAAAGGCTTAGTAACTACAGCTACTGTAAGTATACCCATCTCTTTTGCAACTTCTGCAACTACAGGAGCTCCACCTGTACCTGTACCACCACCCATACCAGCAGTGATGAAAACCATATCAGCACCCTCTAAAAGTTGCTCGATTTTCGCTCTATCTTCAGTTGCAGCTCTCTTACCAATTTCAGGATTTGCACCAGCACCCAAACCTTTTGTTAGGTTTGTACCAATTTGTAATATATTTTGAACTTTTGATTTTGATAATGCCTGACCATCTGTATTTAGGGCAAAAAACTCAACATCAGAAACTTCTTCACACATATGTTGTACAGCATTACCGCCACCGCCACCAACACCGACAACTTTAATTATGGCATTTGAAACCATTGAATCGTTAAAATCAAACATATTTTACTCCTTTACTTTAGATTCACCTTTTAAACTACTTAACTTAAAAATTATTTGAAAACCAACCCTTTACAGATGAGATTATCTTTTTCTTAGATTTACCTGTATTTTCATCTATTTCCATCACATCTTCTTCGATCTTCTGCTGATTGCTTGTATCACTATTCTCAGCTGCATACTTTAGTAACCCTACAACAGTTGCATACGAAGGATTATGAACAACCTCATTAGCTCCAGAGACCTCAATAGGACCACCGACTCTCACTGGTAATTTAAACATATCTTCAGCAAGCCTAGCAAGACCTTTAAGCTTAGCTCCACCACCAGTGAATACAATTCCAGAAGATATAACTTCTAACAAGCGATGTTGATCTAACTCTCGATATAATGACTCAAATATCTCCTCTACTCTTGCCTCAATAACTAAAGATAAGTCTTGTAATGATATTCTCTTTTTAGCATTGCCTAATGAGTTTGGTATATCTATTTTTTCATCAGGGTTTTTAAGATATTTACTTGCAGCATAACCATATTGTAACTTCAAGCTCTCAGCTGCTTCGATAGGAAGTCTAAATACTTTAGAAATATCTGAAGAAATACTTGCACCACCTGTCTTAATACTTGATGTGTAACAAATACCGCCATCAGCAAACACTGAAAAGCTTGTTGAATCAGCACCAATATTGACAAGGCAAACACCCATTTCTTTTTCATTATCAGTAAGGGTCGCGCTACTAGCAGCTAAATGCTCAACAACAAGATTACTAATACTGTAACCACAGTTTGAAACACATTTACGTACATTTTGCAATAAGCGCGATGATGCTACTATTATATGTACATTAGATTCTAGTCTTACTGCAAACATCCCTATTGGCTCAGTAACACCAGCTTGACCGTCAACAATATAATCTCTTTGTAAAACATGTAACATCTCTGTATCAGCAGACATTGGAACTGCTTTTGCAGTTTTAATCGCCATAGCTAAATCTTCAATACTAACCTCGCCATTTTCAACTGCTGCTAAGCCATATGAGTTAAAACCACTAATACTAGGTGCACTAACACCTAGAGTAACTTCCTTAACATCTACACCTGCTATACTCTTAGCCTCATCAAGAGCAGCATTAAGAGTTTCCATAGCGATTTCAAGGTTAATTACAGAACCCTGCTTGATCCCTTTTGACTGTTTCTGACTAACTCCCAATATCTTTATACTGTTATTCTCAGCAAGTTGACCAATCGCAACTGTTATTTTGTGCGAGCCTAAATCTACAGCACAAAAATTAATATTCCCAAAACCCATTTAAATTAGCCCCAACTCAAAGACAGATAAATTTACTTAACATATACTTACATTACATTATAAGCTTATTATCATAGAAAACCAATAAAATAAACACTTTTCTATTTATACTTTACCGCAAAGCCATCACTATAACGCATATCGAAATATTTAACTGACTTATAATCTTTAACTTTTGTATAAGATTTAAAAAATAATTCCAAGCGCTTTTTCAGCTTAACTGAACCAAGCATAACTTCAATATCATCTGAGAGTAAAATACCAAATTGATTACCAGTATAAGAGATTTTGAGTATTTGCATATGATTTTGTTTAGCAATACTGTTTAACTCTTTATAGGTTTGATATATGTAGTCTTTACTACTATCATCTTTGCTTTGAATATATGGTAAATCACCATTATAGTTAAAAACTGCTGGAGTGATGATTTGCATATTATCAAGAAGGATCTGATTATTATTCCAGTAAGCTACAGGCTTATGGTCATATAAATATATTACCAATGTCGATGGCCAGACTTTTTTCACCAATGTATAGTCAACACCATCGATTGAGTAAATATATTTCTCAATATTAGCAATATTAATATCAAACCATTGTTTATTATCAAGCGTAGCAATTTTATTGATTAAATCTTGCTTAGATATGTAAATAAGCCCATCGTTAGATACAACATCAATCTTTGAAACTGTCTTATCTGTTTTAGCAGCAACAAAAATAGTCGATCCCAAGATTACTAACAGTATCAAGCTCAATATTAGAAACTTCTTGATAATTTTTGTCATTGCGCCTGTTCTATTATTCTCTTCACAAAACTATCAAAATCAACCCCCTCTGCTGCTGCTGACTTAGGCGATAGACTATTATCGGTCATTCCTGGTGAAGAGTTTATCTCCATAATGTAAAAGTTGCCCCTATCATCATAGATAAAGTCTACTCTTGCATGACCGCTACAACCAAGCAGATCGTAAGCTTTTTTAGCTAATTGACGAACTTCAAGTTCTTTTTGCTCGCATAAACCACTCGGTGAATGATAGATTGATTTACCACTATACTTTGACTCATAATCATAAAACTCATTTTGTGGCTCAATCCAAACAGAAGAATAAACCTCGTCATTGACAATAGCCACTGTAATTTCTTTACCTGTGACCCATTGTTCAATCATTACCTCACCGTATTTCGATGCCTCTTCATAGGCATGTTTGAGCTCTTGTATAGATTTCACTTTAAAAGTAGCAATACTTGAACCACCACTACTTGGCTTAACTGCAACAGGAAAGCTAATCTCATCTTCTGCAACTAATTTATCAGTAAGAAATTTTGCCATCGGTGTAGGCATCCGATAATGCATCAATATTTCTTTAGAGATCATTTTATCCATAGTAATTACAGATGATTTCATCGATGAGCTTGTATGCTTGATTTCTAACATCTCAAGTAATGCTGACACCCTACCGTTCTCACCATCTTCACCGTGTAATGCAACAAAACACTTATCTGGCTTTAATTCTAAAAGTTTTGCTACCAGCTCTTTACCACTAGCATCCACACCTACGGCATCATAACCTTGGCTTATTAAAGAATCCAAAACTGCTTTACCAGATTTCAAAGAAACTTCTCTTTCTGGAGAGTCGCCACCATATAAAACAACAATTTTTTCGTTTTTCATAATCTAATTTCTTCTTTGTTTAAAAAAATCTTTTAGCAGTTTGCCACATTCATCAGCCATTACTCCAGCTGTTACTCCAAGATTATGGTTAATATTCTTATTGTGGTGAAGTTTTTCACGTGAAAAAGCTCCTACTCGACTATCATCACAAGCATAAACCAGCTCAGGTACTCTTGCCTGAATCAAACCACCCAAACACATTATACATGGCTCTAAAGTAACATACAATTTTGTATTGACTAATCTGTAGTTGCCTAGCTTTAATGCTGCTGAGCGTAAAACCAAGATTTCTGCATGTGCTGTTGGATCATTTAAACCTATAGTTTGGTTAAAATTTTGTACAATTATTTGATCATCCCTGACAAGCACTGCACCTATCGGAACTTCACCAGCTTGATAAGCTAACAATGCCTGCTGATAAGCTTTTTGCATAAAAAAAATATCTTGATCTGAATAATTAGACATAAGTTTTAGTATTTTCTTCTTGAAGAATTTGAATCTCTTAGATAAGATAATACATTACATAATTGTTTGCTAGTACTTTTTATATAATATCCAGTGGGTACTTGTCAAACTTGTATAACCAACCACACTGGAAATGGAAATCAAAAAATGTCAGAAAATTTCAAAGAACTATTTGAGCAATCTCTTAAACAAACAGAGATGAGAATAGGTAAAATCATCGAAGCAACTGTAGTAAGCATAGACAAAGAATTTGCAATGATTGATGCTGGTCTTAAGTCAGAATCATTCATCCCTGTATCTTCTTTAAAAAATAGCAATGGTGAGCTAGAAGTTGCTGCTGGTGATAGAATCAACGTTGTTTTAGAAGCTCTAGACAACAGCTGCGGTGAAACTAGATTATCAAGAGATAAAGCTAAGAAAATCGAGCTTTGGGATAGAATTGAAAAAGCTTTCGAAAATAACGAAACAGTTCTTGGTAAAATCACTAATCACGTTCGTGGTGGTTACACTATGGATGTTGAAGGTTTAAGAGCATTCTTACCTGGCTCATTAGTTGACACAAGACCTATCAAAGATGTAGCTCATTTAGAAGATAAAGATATCGAATTAAAAGTTGTTAAAATCGATACTAAGAGAAATAACATCGTTGTTTCTAGAAAAGCAGTTATAGAAGAGAATAACTCTGGTGATAGAGATGCTATGCTAGAGAAAATCTCTGAAGGTAGTGTTCTTAAAGGTATCGTTAAAAATATCACTGATTTCGGTGCGTTTATTGATCTTGGTGGAGTTGATGGTCTACTACACATCACTGATATCTCTTGGAGCAGAATCAGCCACCCTACAGATGTATTATCTATCGGTCAAGAAATCAATGTTAAAGTAATCAAGTTCGACAAAGAGAAGCAAAGAATTTCTCTAGGGATCAAACAACTTGGTGAAGATCCATGGTTAAATATCGCGAATGAACTTCCTGTAGGTGCTAAGCTTATGGGTACAGTAACTAACATTACTGACTACGGTTGTTTTGTTAAGTTAAAAGAAGGTATCGAAGGTCTTGTTCATACATCTGAAATGGATTGGACAAACAAAAACGTTAACCCTCATAAAGCTGTATCTATTGGTCAAGAAGTTGAAGTTATCGTACTTGAACTAGATGCTGATAACCACAGAATATCTCTTGGTATCAAGCAATGCAGACCTAATCCTTGGAGCGAGTTTGAGAAAAACTACAAACCAGGTGATAAAGTTACTGGTAAGATCAGATCAATTACTGAATTTGGTGTGTTTATCGGTCTTGAAGGCGGTATTGATGGTCTTGTACATATTTCAGATGTTGCATGGGATAATCCAGCTAAAGCTATCAAAGAGCTTAAGAAAGGCGATGAAGTAGAAGCTGTACTAGTTTCTGTGAACACTGACCTTGAGAGAATTGCTCTTAGCATGAAGCAACTTTCTGAAGATCCGTTCAAGAACTTCATAAATATTCACCCTAAAGGTTCTTTAGTAACAGGTAAAGTAACTAAAGTACAAGATAATGGTGCGGTAGTTATGCTTGACGAAGATAACAACATCGATGGTTTCATCAGAATTTCTGAAATTTCTGCTGAGCATACAAAAGATGTTCGTGATGAGTTAAGCGAAGGTCAAGAAGTAGAAGCTAGAATTATTAACATTGACGCTAAGAAGAGAAGCATTACTCTTTCTATCAAAGCTGTTGATGAAGATAACACTGCTGCAGGCAAGTCTAACTACAAAGTAGAGCAAATGACTCCTACAACTCTTGGTGACCTAATCAAAGAGCAACTAAATAAGAAGTAATCTTATTTGAATAAATCTAAACTTACTTAAACCTATAGGCTATTTGTAGTCTATAGGTTTTTTTATTTATAATAATGTAATAAAATATGCCTAATTTAGTTACATGTTCGATAAAATATGCTTACAAAAGATTTGAATAAAATCATCGGTGAAATAACAGAAGATAATGTTGTTAGTATTCCTACAGATACAGTATATGGGCTAAGTTGCAACATCTCTAAAGCTGCCGTAGCAAAAGTTATAAACTTAAAAAAAAGGGATTCAAGCAAAGGTTTTATTATAATCTCACATGATCACAAGCATTTACTCAAGTATGCAGATACAACTAAACTATCTAATGAGCAAATCAATAAAATATCCTCTAAACAAGCTCAACCAACTACTTGGATAGTACCAGGTAAGAAAGATATTCAATGGTTAACTGGTGGTAAAACAACTATTGCCATACGCTTAGTAACAACTGAAATAGTAACTTATATTTGTGAAAATATTAATGATGCTATTATTTCAACTAGTGCTAATATATCCGGCGAAGATTTCATTAATAATGCTAAATCGATAAGTAAAACCTTTGATAATATTTATGTACTAGAAACAGAAGTTAGGTCTTCACAACCATCTAGAATTATTGATATAATTAGCGGACAGCAGTATAGATAAATAACAATTGATATACGAAAAGTTTGATAAATAGCTTAAAATGTAATAGCATTATCAGTGTAAATTCTTTTGGATAAATGGATTAGAAAGGAATAAAATGGAAAAGATTAGTCATAAAGATATACAAGATAAATTATGGAGTAATGAAGATGAAAGTAATTTATCAAATGAGCAATATAATTCACTACTAATTGAACAGTATAGAATCTATGTTGAATTAACAGACAGAACTAGCTATAGAAGGATTGTTATTAACCTATTCTTTTTGGTTTTTAACCTTGTTCTAGTCGGAGTTGTTGCCTTAGCTATTAGTAACAACATTAATGTCGAAAATCCTCCATCTAGTATACTTGTGAGTATTCCATACTTTGCTGGGTTAGTATTTTGTTATGCTTGGTGGAAGATTATTAGATTCTTTAGACACCACATACAAATAAAAAATAGTATTGTGCCATCACTTGAAAGACGTCTTCCTTCAAGAGTATGGTTAACAGAAGAGCACATTGCTGAAGAAAAAGGTTCATTTAAACCTATTAGAATATTAGAAATATATATGCCTTTTATTTTCATGGGTATTTATACAGCATTATTTTTATTTGTCGAAATTGCTTGGTTACCTCATACTTTAAACTAATATTTTTTTCTGATCTCAAATAGTCTTTTTGAAGAATATCTCAATCTAAACTACTAATTAAAATAACAAAATTCAACAATAAAGCTTTAATCAACCTAGTGAAAGTTTTTTTGGAATTTGTAGATATAAACCCAATAATAGAAAAAACTTCTGATTTATACGACTTGATTGTAATTTAGGCTTTATTTAAAACATAAAAGCTAATTAGATGAATATCATTCTCAGATCATAAAATGCGCGCATTAACTTTTAACCTTAGGTTATTTGTAATCTTTAATATAGTTTGTGTTTTCAAAATGCTAATTTAATATTGGATATCAACTTGGCTGAATATTAGTTAAAATCGTCAACTGCAAGGTTTAGAACTGTAGAATATTAATTAAATTGGTAGTATCTCTAATTAACTATTTTTGACTGCTCTGAGATATATTGATCATTATTTTGCCAAAGCTTATTCAACCAAAGTTGAAAGTTATGTTTATCCTTATCATCATTAAAATAATCTCCAACTGGGACTTCCGTTATAGGAATTAGTTCAACTTTTACTTTTATCTTTTTAGTTTTTCTAACCATGAAATCCCATAAATTTTGTTCTGGATTATCATAAATTATTGTCGTATTTAGAATACCTACCATTCTATCTGATAAGCTTTTTAGAATTACAGCTATTCCACCTGCCTTAGGGTTAAGGAGATTTTTATAGTTACTTTTTAGTGCTTTGTGTAAAGTAAATCTAGTTCCTTCAACAAAATTTACAATTGTAGTTGGTCTTGGTGATAATTTTTTACAATATGCTAGTGTTTTTTGTAGATCTTCACCTTTTTTGTCTGGATGTTGGGTTAAATACTCTTTTGAATAACGTTTCATCACCGGAAATTCTAATGCCCACGCAATCAGCCCTAAAACTGGAATAAAAAATACCTGAAATTTCATAAAAAACTTAGGAAATGCTATTTTTTTGTAGAATACCAACATCAATATAAAAGTATCTAGCCAACTTTTATGGTTACATATGATTAAGTAAGATCCTTGACTATCAAGTTTTGCATTCTGCTCAATCTCAAATTTTGTTGGGGAAAATAATTTAGTTATTAAAATGGCAAAACTTACCCACAAACTTGCGGATAATTGTACTGCTGAGGTACATAAATGCCTTATTCGCTTTATTGGTATCAAAAGCTTAACTAACGAGAAAATAAATATCGGTATAAAAGCTATAATGGCACTAGATGCAAAACAGACTACAGAAAATAGCGCATAGTAGCCATACTTCAATGTATTTATCATTTAATATTGTTATAAATTGTTATTTGCTACCTAAATAGTATCATTTATATAAGACTTTTTAAAAGGCTATAGAGATAAAATTAACGAATATTAACTTTTCTTAGTATTGCTTCAACTGTGAACTAATAGTGATACTATGATGATTATCAATCTTAATAGTTATCAAACCATTTGCATAAGTATCAAAAATTTTTAATTTAGTATTCTTAGAGTTTTGCCCCTTTAAAGGTTTATCAGAAATATATACCAGATAATCAACATCTTGATTTAAAAACTTAGAATCTATAATTGCTGGTGTAATTATTATCTGTGGCTGAATAACTCTGTTATACAAAGTATAGAGCTGCTGCTGTGCCTTCTGATTTGAGTTATCTGCTAATAAAAACTCTTTACCTTGATAATTTAATGAAGTAAAACAACTTTGAGCATTTGATAGTAGCTTAACTGATGTATGGCTATTTAATTTAAAATTATTAGCATAACTACATTTTTGTACATCTTCATTAGTAGATATATTTGTAATAACTGTTTTGATCGAAGTAATTTGCCTAATAAGCTTAAGGTTTAGATTTTTATTACCATCAACAATTATAAGATAATCTATTTGTTTAATACCTGCAAATCTTAAATAGCTTTCTAGCACATTTGCTAAAAGATACTCATTAGCTAAATTTTTTGCGGCTGTATATAAAAGATTTTTACCTTGATCTTGAACTAATACCATTTGATTTTGAGTATCAAAAATGTCTATTTGAAAGCGTTGATATTTTTCAGCAATATTTTGTGAAGACTGAAAAAATACTAAGCACATAGCTAGCCCAAGTATACTAAGAGGTTTACTAAAAGGGAAAATCACTAAAATAATCCCTAGAATTATAATTACTAGGCTAAAAAATGAAAAATAACTCCAATAGCTTATAAAGCCTGCATAATTAGTCAAAAAACTTAAATAAGCTACCAGAAGTTTTAAAAACATCATTGGCAACAACCACAGATTGATACCGATAAAAGATAACAACAAACATAAAAGTAATAACGGTACGATCACAAAGCTCACTAAAGGAATCGCAACTATATTTGCTAAAATTGAAACAACAGAAAAACCACCAAAATAATAAACTGATATAGGAACTAAAAAGATTGCCAAATATGTTTGGGCAAGTAATATCTTTATCAATTTTGATTTATACTGTTGTAGCACTATAGAAATAATAACCAATAAGATCACAGCTGAGAAACTCAACCAAAGGCTAATGCTATAAATTGATTCAAAATCAATTAAAAGTATTATGACAAAAGCAACTAGTAGCGACTTAACTATTGAAATACGCTTTCCAAAAAGCCATAACATAGCTACTACTAAAAGCATTATTAACGCTCGTTCTGTTGGTAAGCTAAAGCCGGCTAATAAGCTATAAATAAAAGCTATAATAACAGAAGCTATAACCCTAATATATTGTGCTGGCAAATTACGACATAAGCGTGGTGATAATGACCATAATCCTCTAAACACAATAAATGCAATAAATGCTAAAAGCCCAACATGTAGCCCAGAAATTACCATTAGATGTGAGGTCCCAGAACTAATCAAAAGATTCTGCTGCGACTGGTCAAAATTCTTATCTCCAATAAGTAGTGCTATGGCAAAATCTTTTTGTTTAAAATTGCTTAGCTGTCTTTGTAGATGATTATATAGATAATACCTTATTCGCTGAGGTAAATATAAGCTTGCTGTGCCCTTGTATGCAATAGCTGAGTTGTCAATAACCTTGCCAAGAGCAATAATATCATTATGCTCAAGATACTCAGCATAATTAAAAGCAGATAGATTGTCATACTCATGCGGCTTATAGATTTTCGCTTCTAATTCTAGCTTATTAGCTGGTATTAGATAGTGACGATACGACTTAGCTGCCTTGAGTAATATATCACCATACTTATAGCTATGAAAAATAAACTCATACTGATCATCTTGTAGTTTTGGAATGCCACTGACAATACCAGTAAGTAAAATATTTTGATTATATTTAAACTCCTCAAGCTTATCATAAGAGTAGCTTGAACAAACACTTATAAATAAAAGTATAATTAATAAACATCTTTGTCTAATTAACATATAGACATCAAAATATTATTACTTAATTATCATATTACCCTAATTAAGCTACAACTAACAACTTAACTTTTTTCTAAATACAAGTTATTAAGATAATAAAAACCCTTGCAATTTATAAAAAAAAGCAGATAATACGCTCGCCTTAGTTCTAATAAGAGGTTATATGAAACCTTTAAAAATACTTATCGATAACAAAGATATATGGTCACCATACTATCCTTATTCAAAACTAGAAACAACCCACCAATATCTACAAAATATTAGTACTAAACCTAACTACATTATAAATCTATCTGAACAAATGAATTACCTAGAGCAAGGGTATTATGCTTGCCTTTTAGCACATTCAAATAAAGATACGATTATACCAACAGTTGAAACTTTAAATAGTATTAGCCATTTCGAGCAAACTCTACTATCTAATTTGGTTAATAATAAAGACTATAAATCTCTAAACACGTTAAATGTCGATTTTTTAGCTATTAAAGTTTTCTTTGGAGTTGCTAATATAAAAGGTATTGAAAAAATAGCTAAAAAAATATTTGAAACATATCCTGCACCAATATTAGAATTAATCTTAGAAAAACAAAGTTCTTTATGGAAAATCAAGACAATAGCTGTAGGACGCATAAGCTCTCTTAGTGATATTGAACAAACAATTTTTGCAAATGCACTAAATAAATTTAGTAGTAAAGTTTGGCGTAAGCGAAAAATCAAAAAGAATTACTACTATGATTTAGCAATATTACATGATCCTGACGAGATATTACCTCCTAGTGATAGTAAGGCTCTTAAGAATTTTCAAAAAGCTGCTCATAGTTTAGGTATTTATACAGATTTAATTACCAAAGATGATTATATGAGTTTGCTTGAATACGATGGACTTTTTATTAGAACATCGACTTCCATTAATCATTATAGCTATAGCTTTGCAAAAAAGGCTGAAGATAATAATCTTGTGGTTATTGATGATACAAAATCGATAACCTGTTGTACCAATAAGGTTTATCTACATAATTTGATGATTAAAAATAAAATTCCAACTCCGGAAGGTAAACTTATTTTCAAAGATGAAAGCTTCTCACCACAAAAATTGATCGATGAGCTTGGCTTACCAATAGTCCTAAAAATTCCTGATGGCTCATTTTCAAAAGGTGTCAAAAAAGCTAATTCAGCAGATGAGTTGCAGCAAATCCTTAATGATATGTTTGAGCAGTCTTCGATAATAATAGCACAAAAATATTATTATACTGACTTTGACTGGCGTATTGGTATATTAAACAACAAGCCCATATATGCGTGTAAATATTATATGGCAAAAGGTCATTGGCAAATTACTAATCATAACAAGAAAACCACTCAGCATGGTAGCTCTGAAGCATTTGCAATTCATCAAGTTGACAAAGCCGTAATAAAAATCGCGCTTAAAGCTGCCAAAACTATTGGCAATGGTTTATATGGTATTGATATAAAAGTCGTTGATAATAAGCCTATTATTATTGAAATTAATGATAACCCATCTATAGACTCCGATATCGAAGATGCTTATATCGGTGAACAACTCTATACCACTATAATGCTAGAATTTCTAAACAGAATGAACTACAAGAAGTTACCATATGCAAATATCTAAAGCTCAACTAACAGATCTTCAAGCACTTATAGATCTAGAAAACTCTACTTTTTTATCTGATAAAATTTCAAAAAAACAATTTGCCTACAATATTAACAAGCAAAAATATTTTTTTGTCGCTAAGCGACAAGATTCGTTAGCTGGATATATTCTATGTTTTGAATATAAAAAAACCATTAGGGTGTACTCCCTTGCTGTAAGCAAAAACTATCAAGGACAAGGAATTGGCAAAAAACTCTTAGAATATATCTTAAACAACACTGACAAAAATATTTCATTAGAAGTAAATACAAATAATTTAATAGCTATTTCTCTATATCAGAAGCTAGGATTTGAGATAAATAAACAGATTAATAACTATTATGAGAATGGTGATGCTGCTTATAAAATGACTATTATAAGAAAAATATAGATTATTAGACTTTTCTAAGCATAATTTATATAAAACTTAATGAAATATATTGACTAAATAATCTCATAGAGCTAGAATCTCCGCAAAATAAGCGCTACTGTAGTAGCAACCTCTCACAAGGAGGCCTTCAAATGTTTATAACTCACACACTATAACCTCCAAGTTGTTCTTAATCAAATTAATTTCATATAACTAATTTTGTGTAATATATTGGAGTAATTTTTTGTAAAAATTATTCATTATTGGCTGTATAGGGATAATTGTATCTAGAGTTAAATCAATTAAAAGTAATGTATTTCCTCCTGCTAAGTAGTAAAAAGAAACATTCTACTTACATACACTACTTTTATAGCTACTGTTATAACCTTGCTTAATTACAAAATTAGTAATCCTAAAATAACTTGATTCGATTACTAAGGAGAATAACAATGTTCGCAAATTATACAATAACAAAAAAAAGATTTCTACCTAATAAAGCTGATGTGATTATAGTAGCTTTGATATTAATCGTTAGTACTCTAGCTTATTATGCTTGGAGTGATATGCACCAAGCATTTATTGATGCATCATCGGTTTCAGCAATATCACTTGATCCTAGCCATCTACCATACTATATGTTGCGTACTACTATGCGATTGATTATAGGTATGATATTTTCACTTATATTTGCTCTAATTGTGGGATATGCATGTGCTAAGAACAAACACTTCGCTAGAGTATGTTTACCAATCATAAATTTCCTAGAATCTGCACCTTTATTAGGATTTTTGACATTTACCACCGCGTTTTTTATTTTTCTATTTCCACACTCAATTATGGGGTTAGAAGCTGCAGCAATCTTTGGGATATTTACATCTCAAGCTTGGAATATAGCATTGATCTTATACCAAACTATACGAATAGTCCCTGCAGAGCTAACAGAAGCTGCAACTGCTTTCAAACTCAATGCGTGGCAAAGATTTTGGAAGATTGAACTACCTTATTCAGTACCTGGTTTACTTTGGAATATTATGGTTTCTCAATCGGCAGCTTGGTTTGCTATCACAGCTAGTGAAGCTATCCCGACTATCACAGGCGATGTTAGCTTACCTGGTATAGGCTCGTATATAGCGCTGGGATTGACTGACTCAAATATCATTGCTATTTTCTTCTATGCTCTTGTAGCTATCATCATTAATATAGTTCTATTTGATCAGCTACTTTTTAGACCTTTAGTCAAATGGTCAGAGAAGTTCAAATACGAATCTATCAACAATAAAACTATAGATAATCCTTGGCTTTATCGCTCATATAAAAAATCTCAACTTGTAAATGCTATAAAGCCAATTTTCAGCACTATTGTATTTTGGTTAATTAATGGCGCTAGCTTTTTAAATAAAAAAATTAATCTCAAATCACCGACTAGAGATATTAAGATATTGAAAAAACTTAGCTGTACTGCTTGGTATATAGTAATTATCTCAGCATGTGTATGGGCAGGTAATGCTCTGTGGCACTTCTTCCCAGATGGTGATATGAGTTATTTGATACCACTAATGATAGAGACGACTGTTCGTGTGACTATCGCCATGATGATAAGTGTCGCGATATGCACACCATTAGGCATATGGATAGGTATGTCAAGCAAACGTACAAAAGCTATTCAACCAATAATACAAATAGGTGCAGCAATACCACAACCGATATTTTTCCCGATTGTTGCTGTACTTATCTTAGCTGGTGATGGATCGCTAAATGTTTGGTGTATTCCATTAATAATGACAGGAACTTCTTGTTATGTGCTTTTTAATGTAATTTCTGGATTCTCTAATTTACCAACAGAAATAATAGAAATGACAAAATCATTCCATTTTAAAGGTTTGAAATGGTGGTTTAAATTTGCTATCCCTGCTGTGTTCCCCTACATAGTTTGTGGAATCATTAGTGCTGCAGGAGGTGCTTGGAACTCAGCGATTGCTGCTGAACTAGTTATATGGGGCTCAAACACTATCAAGGTTGATGGTATTGGTGCTTTAGTATCTACTACTGCAAATAATCAACTTCACGACGCAGCCTTAGCTGTAGTTGCATTATGCTCTTTGGTAGCCCTATGTATAATATTTATCTGGAAGCCACTATACAAGCTAGCTGAGACAAAATACAAATGTAACTAATTCTCAAACATATAAAAGGAGAAATAAAATGGCTCAACTTAAAAATAATAGTTTAATAAACTGCTATAACATTTGTCTTGAATATCATCAAGATAAAAAACTTACAAAGAAAGTAATTGAAAATCTAAACCTTAGTATTAGAGAAAATGAAATAATCGCTATAGTTGGCAAATCAGGAGCAGGAAAATCTAGTCTTGTAAGAATATTAAGCGGGATATTAAAACCAACTTCTGGAAAACTTTTTTATAAGGGTTCGGCTATTGATGGTCCTTTAGAAAACATCGGTATGGTTTTTCAAAACTTTGCTCTTCTACCATGGCTAAATGTTTTAGAGAATGTTCTTTTTGGCGCAGACTCTCTCGGTATACCTAGATCACAAAGCAAGCCTAAAGCTCTTGAGATTATCAAGAAGATTGGCTTAAATGGCTTTGAAGATGCCTATGTAAGTGAACTCTCTGGTGGCATGAAACAACGTGTAGGATTTGCTAGAGCACTAATGATTGAGCCAGAGATTCTATTTCTTGATGAGCCTTTCTCATCACTTGATATAGTCACTGCTAAAACTCTAAGAGATGATATTATGCATCTATGGCATACTGGTGAAACCAAGACAAAAGCAATTGTTCTTGTTATACACAATATTGAAGAAGCTGTAAATATGGCAAATAGAGTAATAATTCTTGATAGCAATCCAGGGCGTATAGCTTCCGAGAAAACTATTGAACTTGACTATCCTCGTGATCTCGAATATGACTCAACTAGAATAGTTATTAAAGATATTAGCTCGACTCTACATGCTATTAATCAATAATGAAAAAACTGCGCAATAATGCTTTGTATGAATATCTGAATACAAAATAGACCAATTAATACAATAATTGGAGAAAAATCAAATCCTGAATTAGTTGGTTTGATTATATTTCTAGCTCTTGATAATAATGGCTCTGTCACTTGATATATAACCATAATAATTGGATTATAGCCTCCTTGAACAAACCAACTAGATATTGCTCTTATTATTATCAAATATACATACATATTTATTACCGCAAAGACTATATCTATAATGGGTTTAACCAAAATAAAAGTTAACTCAAATCCAAAACCATAAAGCCAACCCAGAAGTAAATCTTTAATGGCAAATACAATATAAACTGCGACTATACATGACCAGTCTAAATTTAAAAACCCAGGAATAAATTTTCTCAATGGCAGAATAACAATATTTGTTGCACGCATGACCAGCTGACAAATTGGATTATAGAAATCTGCCTTTACCCACTGGAGAAAAAATCTAAATAGCAATATAAACGCGTATAATCCAAAGATTATATTTATTAAAAAAGTCGCAACATTAATTAAGGCATTTAACATATTTTATTATTCCCTTTAATTTTTCTGCTTAAGAAAGTTTAATCCTGCAACTATTGCCTCTACTTGGGCTAAAATACACTCTTGCGGGTTTGTTCTTGGACTGTCAGGATAAACTTATGTTGTAGTTGTATACTCTGCGGTCGTAAAAGACATACAAAGCCTTTCTTTGTCAGAATCACATGCCATAATTCCATCTCTGATAATATCATCACCTAATATATTTATGCTTGGATCAGTAGGGCTATATGAGTAACTTTGGCTACCGCATCGATTATATATTTTTGGAAGTCATAATGTAGATTTCTATTATTTGCAACCAAATAGAAACCATCTGGAATACCCCATTTATTAATAGTTATTCCTTCACGAGCCGCTAATGCTGGTCTAAACTCACTATCATCTGTATCTGTTGTCTCATGCAAATCTATATGCATCAAAAATTCAACTCCTAATGAAAAAACATATTTCATTGCCAAAACTGCCTCCTGACAACCACTTTCTAAATAGAATGATCTATTTGGATCAAGCGCGTTAGGATTCCAACGGTTGATTGTCTCATACCCCCAAGGGCTCAAACAAGGTAAGATAACTATATTATAGTCTCTAGCAAACTCTAGCGCTCTAGTCTGAGCAAAACTAATCGCTCCTTGAACACCACTTGTTTCATAACCATGTACACCACCTGTAACTAAAACATAGGGCTTATTAGCATCCCAATTTTTAGTTTTTAGAGCATACAGCTTATAGCTACCGACTGGATAATCAAGTTGACCATATTCATCAATATCAAAATCACTTACTAATGCTAAAATCTTTTTTTCAGCTTCTTGTTGATACGATCTTTTTTTATTTTGTTCTGCTAACCATTGACTTTTTTCTTCAGAACCCCACTTTTTACCGGGTGTTCCAATGTGATATTGCGCAGGCATATTAATTCCTATATAGATAATTTATCTATATAATAGTATAATTACTTATGCACCATCTCTGCAAAAATTTTATCTATTATTTTTTAGATAGCCATATAGTAGCACTATCACTGTTAAGATTGTTATTATCAAGAAATAATAATTAGCTAGAGAATGTAGATAATATTGTGGTAGAGAAAAATAAAATAAATATTTATCAATGCTGTTAAAATAAAACCTACCACTAAAAATAGCAAACAGATCCTATAACGTAAGATAGCTAATACCAAACCTATTAATGTAAAAATATCATCTAGCGTATATAAAGCCGACAAAAAAACACTAGCCTCAAAATTCTCCATAGTAAATCGAAAAGCTATTACTAGATTAATGATTAGATAGATAAACAATACTATAGCTGTTCTAGAGAATAGCTTAATATAGTTAATCCGAGAGTATTTTGTTAAACACATAAGAGATAGCATCACAAAATTTTTCAAAACTATTATTCACTTTTCTAAATATTTTTTTAAAGTTAGCCCAAACCTTTTCAATAGGATTTAAATCTGGAGAGTACGGAGGTAGATATAATATTTGTACATCAAATTTATTGGCTATTTCAATCAGCTTAGAGGATTTATGGAAACTAGCATTATCCATTACTATAGTAGTTTTAGGTTTTAATGATGGGCATAAGTGTTCCTCAAACCATTGATTAAAAATTTCAGTATTGGTATATCCACTGTACTCTAATGGAGCTATAATCTTTTTATCTGCATAATTATATCCAGCAACAATACTTCTTCTTTGTGTTTGATATGCTAAAACCTCACCATAACTAGGCTCACCAATTAGTGACCATCCTCTTAGGATAGAAAGCTTATTGTCACACCCCATCTCATCTATATAAAATAACAAGTTTTGAGCTATTTCTTTTAGTTTTTCTATATACTCCAACCTTTCATGTTCTTTTCTTTGCTTATATTTTGGAGTCTTTTTTAAAAACTAAAACCAAGTCTATTAAGACAATCATAAAATGTACTTCTTGGAATATCAGGGGCTAATGCTTCTTTTATATCTAATGCACTTGCATCTGGATGATCTATCAAATACTGTTCAATCAATGTTTTATCGGTAAAGCTAGCGACTCTGCCACAACCAACTCCTTGCTTTGAACTATAATCTCCGGTTCTTTTATAAAACTCTATCCATGAAACAACTGTACGCTTATCTATGTTAAAAAACTTACTCAGCTCGAACTCCGTCATACCTTCTTCATATTTATTAATTACGATGTCTCTAAAATATTGGCTATATGATGGCATTTTTATTAGACATTATAACATTTCTACAAATATCTTTTTCTACAAATATCTTTCGGATTAACTATATCAACGGTAAACATAACTTTATCGAGATTGAGTTTATAGTGCTTATTGCCATGTTTAAATTCGTTTATACCCAACGAAAAGTCATATCTGTTAAAAACAAGAGGCGCTTCTAGGACTTTTTCGGGATTATTATGTAAATCTTTTACAAACTCTCTATTACCATATACATAAGCTGGTAGTTTAACTGCATCCATAGAAGAACAAACTATCCAGTCATCAAGGTCTATATACTCAAGGTGTTTATTGAATATTTGTATAACATTATAAGAATCAAACTGAAATTGACTACCATTAAGGTTGTCAATTTGGTAGCTATCTAGAGCAAAGTTAAAGGCATCATTATTTATTTGCTGTATTTGTGGTAAGGCTAGATCAA
The DNA here is from genome assembly GCF_000833475.1 of Francisella tularensis subsp. tularensis. Classification (NCBI taxonomy): domain Bacteria; kingdom Pseudomonadati; phylum Pseudomonadota; class Gammaproteobacteria; order Thiotrichales; family Francisellaceae; genus Francisella; species Francisella tularensis. The sequence continues at coordinate 288,068 of NZ_CP010115.1, forward strand.
TTATTATTTTGATAAATAATGGTGTGCCAAGTATTTTGATAGATTGACGTTGCCTAAAGCCACTTTGTTTCACATTATGGATGGTATTTTCAAGTTCATTAAATATTTTATTACAAGAGTGAAAGTATTTCATACCATCACTGGTAGGAGATATGCGATTCTGTACATTTCTGATAAGTTTAAGGTCAAGGTATCCTTCGAGTATTTATATTTTATTTTTTATGGTGTTTAACTCTACATTATAGTATTTTTTCACTGAGCTATATGAGCCTAATTCTACTAGTTTGAGAAAATAGCGAGTTGCTTCAATTATATCTTTATGGATAGCACTCATTGGACATGCTACTTTAGTATAGTTAGCTTATTAATTTATAATAACATTACTGTTTAGTTTTCTAAAGAATTAAAAGAAGCTGACAATGTTGTTGATAACTTCTCTTTCAGTGCGATAATTATTTACAGCAGCACTAGTATCTTCATAGCCTATAGCTATACCACATAAAAGAATATAATTATCAAATCCTGTTAATTCTTTTTTAACTATATCTGGGTAATGGCCTAAAGATGCTTGAGGACATGTTGCTAAGCCTAAATCTGTAGCAGCTAAAAGAATAGATTGTATTAGCATACCACAGTCCATATAGCCGCTAATTCCAGTATCTAGATGTTTAAAAATAAAAATTGCAGTAGGCGAATTAAACGAAAGGTAGTTTTTTTTCCATTGTTCAATACGCTGTTGCTTATCTTCTCTAGCTATGCCTAGAGCATTATATAAATCATGTCCACATTTGATTGCACGTTCTTTAAGCTCACCCTCTAATGTAATATCGCCATTATAGTCATATTCCATTCGAGGTTTCTCATTATTATTATAGGCTGCTAGAATTTTATTCATAAGGTCTATTTTCTTTTGTCCACTAACCACAGCAATTTTCCATGGCTGAGTATTTTTACTGGAAGGTGTCCATCGTGCAGCATCAAAGAGTTGTTGTAGCTTTTCTTGAGCAACCGGTTTAGCTAAAAATTGCCTAACACATTTGCGAGTTTTTAGTGCTTGTAGAGTTTGCATAATTTCACCAATTTAGATTTATTGCATATAATTTGCTTTGGTCTTCAAAATATACTCTACTTTGTTTAGCTTCAAAAAGTCAAATTTTTAGCAAGCTAATCTTAGTTTTACTTAGTTGTATTGAGTTGACAAAGAAAATTCTTCTTTGTATATTCTGTCTTTCCCTTTCGACAAATTTAATTTGATAAAAAGGATTATATGTATAAGCTTAAAAGGAGCTAAATATGAAGTTAGCGCAGATATTTACAAAGAGGATTTCTTTACCCAAGACACTTAGTGAGAAGCCACAAGGACTTAAATGTTTGATAAAGTATCATGCTGAAGAAAACAAAATTAAAAAATAATTTTTTATTCTAAAAACTATATAATAGTTCCTAAACGCTAAAATAGGAGAGTAAAAAAGTGTTTACGAAAAAAACGGCTTTTACTTATTTTATTACGGTTATATTAATTTTTAACTCGGGTTGGATCGATAGTGTAGTTTTATATAACTCTTTTGGTGCCAGTGTTGCGGTTATGTCTGGGAACTTAAGAATTCTAGGTCATAGTATAGCCGGCTCAGATTGGATCTTTATGTATAAAGTCGCGATACTTATTGCTGGGTTTGTTGTTGGTGCTGCGATAAATGGTGTTATTATGAAAACGGATGCGTATGTGATATCAGAAGATCATACTAAAACATTAGTTTTACAAAGCGCGGTAATGCTAACAGGTACTTTACTTATAGATATTTTTAATAACCACCGTGTTATTGATGATTTATTTTTAGCAATGGTGATGGGAATGCAAAATAGTTTTACAACCTTATTTTTTGGTGGTTTTGCTCGAACAACACATATGACAGGAACTACTACTGATTTGGGTATTGAGATAGGCAGGGTTCTACGTGGTAATATGGATAATCTTTGGAAGATACCTTTTTTTATCACATGTATGACAATGTTTGTAATAGGTAATGCTGCGGGCGTCATTTGGGTTCAGATTACAGGAGAGTATTTTACATTAATGTTGTTTCCTTCGGTGATATTACCTATTTTTGTTGGTATTGTAATTTTATTGACTTACAATATGAAAGTTAAAAATCATAGCCTTTAATTTAGAGTTGGTAATAAATCAAAAGAGCTCATAATTTGCAAAATAATAATTAAAATTGCAATAAATATTATAAATATTGCTATAGTAGAAGTGCTAACTAAGGCTTTTTGCTTACGGTAGTTAATAACCCATAGCATCATAACTGGTAGCGCAACCTGAAGTATAGCAACGAATATGCTGGCATAGCCTAAAGCTGTTTTAAATCCATCAGGATAAGCGATAGCATAAATGTATGCTGGCAAGAAAGTTATTATAAAAGCAATTATTTTATGTTTATGTATATTTTCTGAAATTCTATAAGTGCTACGATTAAAATCAAATAGTCCGAGAGCTACTCCTAGAAAAGAAGTTGCTAAAGCAAAAAAACCAAATAAAAAAGATATTGTTGAAATATAGCTAGAACTAGTACTAAAGTGATTGATTATCACAGAGGTTATTTCACCAGAATTCTTACCTAGTATGCCTGTTGGTGTAGCAACTGGCAATGAACCAAGCGTTGCAAAGATCCATAATAAATACACTATTAATGGTATGGAGCTACCTATTATAATTGCTTGGCGTAAAGATCTTTTATTTGATCCTACATAGGTTCTAAGCGTAGGAATAATATGATGAAATCCAAAGGAAGTTAGTAGTATTGGAAACGCTGCCCAAATAAAATTTGGATTTTTAATTTTATAGCTTAGATGATCTAGAGAAATATGAGGTACAAGTACAGCAATTAGTAATAAAAACGCTAAAAGTTTACCAGAAAACATAATTTTATTGATATGATCAACAATTCTAGTACTGATATATATAAAAACTCCAAGGATAAGGATAAAAATAATCCCCGTGGTTTTTTCTGATAAAGTAATCCCAAGGTTACTAAGAGTTGTTGAGATGAGTGAGCCACCGCCGACAGTATAAGCAGCCACAAGTGAATAAAGTAGTAGCACATAGCAAATCCAAACAATACCAACCCCAATAGGACCAAGAGTTTGACTTGTCATCTCAACAAAATTAGCGCCATCATCCATTTTTAGATTAACTTCTGCTAAAACTAAAGCTGTGAAAGTCATTAATGCCCAAATACAAACAATCAGTATTGAGCCAATCAAAAAGCCGCAACTAGCTACTGTTGCAGGGATTGCCAACATTCCAGCACCAATGCAAGTGCCAGATATAATCATCGCTGCGCCAAATTTTCTTGATAAAATCATATTAATTTGTGTTAAAGTTGGAGTTTAAAATCACAACTCTATCTTTTAAAGCTTATAATATAGTTATTATAGCTTATATAAGATTGTTATTTCTATAAAATGGATATTATGAAAGATAAAATTAGACAAGCTTTATCTGAGCTTGATATTTTAGCAACTGAAGTGCAGATTGACCAATGGCTAGATTATCTAAAGCTTCTTGAAAAATGGAATAAAGTATACAATATGACCGCTATCAAAAATATTGATGAGATGCTAGTCAAGCATTTATTTGATAGTCTAGCGGTTGCTAAATATATCAAAGGTGACTCAACTGTAGATGTTGGTACTGGAGGAGGTTTGCCAGGAGTTGTTTTAGCGATATTATATCCTCAACATCAGTTTACCCTTGTTGATAGTGTTGGTAAGAAAATTATGTTTCTTAAAAATGTCAAAAAAAGCTTAAGTTTGAATAATATCAACCCTCTAAATACAAGAATTGAAAACCTAGAAGGTAACTTTGATAATATTATCTCGCGTGCATTTAGCTCGGTTGATACCTTTTATGAGCTTTGTAAACATTTCTTAACAGAACATAACCAAATGTTAGCAATGAAAGGTCGAGATTTAGAGGAGCGAAACTTAGAATCTTTGCATTTAAATATTGAGAAATATAGTATAAAAGTTCCTTTCTTAAATGCTGAGAGAAATCTTATTGTAATAAGGAAGAAATTATGATTGATAAAGAATTTATCCAAAAATCATATACTAGTATTATGCAAAATATAGACTCAAAGGCTAGGCTTTTGGCTGTTAGTAAATATCAGTCTATAGATAAAATAGAGTACTTAGCAGGCCTTGGTCAGTTAGATTTTGGTGAGAATTATTTTCAAGAGTTAGAACAGAAAGCTCAAAAGTTACCTCATCTAAGATGGCATTTCATCGGTTCGCTACAGTCACGGAAGATAAAGCATATTGTTAAATATGCTAGTTCAATTCAAAGTGTCGAAAACATAGAGCATCTCGAAAAAATTGATAAAGCAGCAGGACAAATAGCTAAAATAGTAGATGTTTTTTTACAGATAAATATAGATGACGATATTAATAAGTCTGGTTTTGAATCGACACAATTAGAGGAAGTTGTCGCAAGTATAATGAAAGCTAAAAGTTTTATGAACCTCAAGATAGTTGGGCTAATGTGTATCCCTGCAAAAACTAACGCTCCAGAGAAGAGTTTCGCAAAGATGAAGCATTTTTTTGATACTGTCAACTCTAGATTAAATGATGATCTAAAGCTATCGAGACTATCAATGGGGATGAGCGCTGATTATAGATTAGCTATACAATATGGTAGTACCGATGTTAGAGTAGGTAGTAGTTTATTTGGTGCAAGAGCTACCTAACTATTCTTTTATTTATATAATTGGCAAATATCCTTTTATATATTTCATTTACTGTTAGTACAATTCCTACAGCTACTAGTGTTTCTAGTGCTCTATCTAATGCAATAGTATATAAATCTGGTGGCGATAGAGAGATCATTTCCCAGCTAATTATCATACATGAAGCAAAAAGTGATAATATTAGGTAGTAAGAAATGGAACAGTTTACTAAGAAAAAAAGTACAAATACTAAGAGAACCTGAAGGTAATAATGGTTTTTAAAGAGAGTCATCAATATTGCCATTATGATCGGACCTAGAATATTAGCTATACCTCTTTTAAATGCAGAAACCTTTACTCTTTGATAAGTGTAACCTAGAACTAAAACTATAGTCATCATAATCCACCAAGGATTGGTGTTAGGTATATATAGAGTCATAATTTTAGTTACGAAGTATCCAGCGACAAGAGAAACCAGAGCAACGATCATCACATGGTGGTATATGTCTTGGACTTTCTCACGCTTAGAATGTGGCTGATCTCTATATAGTAGAATATTTATTAAGGCATAATAAAATATGAGTATAATAGTTATTATAGTGGCTGAAGTTATAATGACGCTTAGGTTTAAATGACTGTGTCCAAAAGTACTTGAGATATATCCGATAAAACAGAATTTTGTGAGTATCTCAAGCATTAGTTTAAACTTTGTTGGTAGATAAAAAGTTAAAGCACCGATGATAAATGTAACATATGGTACTAGCAGCGGTAGCTGGGATATAGTTGTTCCGATAATTATAGATATATTTATAGAGATAACAGTGACTATAATATATGTGTAGCTTTTTCTATATACTCCATGAATTGGGGCAGCACAAAATGCTGCAATTCCAACCAAACTAAAAACAAAAATCTTGGGTAAAATAATATAGCTTAAAAGACCGATTAACCCTATTAATATAGTTAGTAAAAGAGATTCTATAATTATTTTCTCGCGTAGGATTAATTTTAATGTTACTTGTGACTCATAACTATTATTCTGTTAGGAAACTATTATAATAATAATTGATAAGATAAAAGATATAAAGCTATTATACCACTAGATAGAAATTTGGCTATTTATGACTAAGTTCACAAACTCTTTCACTTTTGGTTGTACAAATTTATTTTTTGGATAGTAAATATAAATATCTTGCTGATCGAAAAAATTATCTTTTAGTAACTCTATAAGTTGACTGTTTTGTATTTCGTTCTTTACAATATATTCATGAAATTGAGCTATGCCAAAATCATTTAAAACACACGCTTTTATAAACTCAATATTATTGGCTGAGATATTAGAGGGTAAAGTCTGTGGATTTAGCTTGTTTTTCTTGATGTTAACTAGTGGAGTAACTCTAGATTTATGAGGAATATAGTTATGATTAGCTAGATCTGATATGTTGCTTGGTGAGCCATTTTTGTTTATATATGCAGGACTTGCGCATAATACATATCTTGTTGTTGCTATTTTACGTGCTACTATGTTTTCTGGAGGTGTCCAATTGACGCCTAGAATTATATCGGCTTCATTAGATTTGAAGTTAGGCATTTTTTCTTCAATACTCACCTCAATTTTAACCTTGCTAAATTTCTTTGAATATTCTTTGATGAGGTTAATAAGAATATTTTGTGCAAAGAATGATGAGGTGCTTATTTTTAGAGTTCCTGACGGCTCTTTATGAAAAGACTCTGCTAAATCACGAATATTATCAATCTCATTTTGTAGTGTTTTACAATAATTAAATAAAAGCATACCTTCATGAGTTAATGATAGCGAACGTGTTGTCCTGTTAAAGTAAGTCTACTTTTAGTTCTTTCTCTAACTGTTTAATAGTATGGCTAACGGCTGCTTTTGAAATCCCTAGAGCTTTCGCTGTATTAGTAAAGCTACCATGGACAACAAGTTGATAAAATGCTTCAAAAAGGCTTATTGATATATTTTTATGCTTGTTCATTGTCAAATAAATCTAAACTTATGTCAATATATGGTGATATTGTAAAATATATTTTTTAATTTACCATATCTCATAGTTAAATTTTTATGAAGAGGATTAATTATGAAAACTTACAAAATTATAATTTTACTAACTTACATAAGTATAGCTAGTGCTTCTGCTGTAATTATAAACCCAGCTTTACCTAATATTGCTACAGAGCTTGGTTTGTCGAGTGGTACGGTTGAATGGTTGGTAAGTATATTCTTATTAGGCTATGTGCTAGGTCAGATAATATATGGACCAATTGCAAAGAAATATGGAGATGTCATAACCCTAAGGGCAGGGATGACTATAAATGTTATTGGTATACTAGTTTGTATACTAGCTTCTTCTATGACAATGTTGCTTATAGGAAGATTTATAACGGCTATAGGAGCATCGGCAGGGTTGGTGTGTACTTTTATTATATTAAATAATTCGGTTGCTGCTGAGAAAGCTAAATTAGCTTTATCTTTTGCGACTTTATCTTTTGCTATATCGCTAACGCTAGCTACCTTAATAGGTGGAATAATTAGTGCTTATACTCATTGGTATTATTGTTTTTATGTACTATTGATACATGCTGTAATAATGTTAGGTGCTAGTTTCCTATATGAAAATAAAAAAGACTTTGAATTTAATTTAAAGGTATCAGCTATTATTGATGGTTATAAAAATGCTTTTAGTAGTTTTAAATTAGTAGTATTTGCATTGACGCTAGGTGTTATGACTGTTTTTAGTTATTGTTATTCTGCAGCTGGACCTTTTATAGCTCATAGTATGTTTAATCTAAACAGTACTCAGTATAGTTTGTGGATTTCGATGACTATTATAGGCATTGTATTAGGTTCAATGTTAGTTGCTAAAATAATAAATAAACATGACACTCATAAGATACTTATTGTGGCATTAATTTGTTTTGTTGTGTTAGTTGTAGTTATGGCATGGTTAAAAATAGCTAATTATATGACACCGTTAATATTTTTTGTATTAATAACTTTGATGTATTTTGTATGTAATTTTATATACCCTACAGCATCATACCTTGCATCAACTGCAATTGAATGTAAGTCAAACGCATCTGCAGCGATGAACTTTATAAATATGCTAACAGCTGTTGTAGCAGTTTCTATAATGGGTTATATACCGTTTGAATACATTTGGAACTTTTTGTTGATGTGTACAATACTACCAATTATTTGTTTTGTACTAATAATCTATAATAAATTTTAAAAAATAATAATCTTTACAAATATTTTGTTAAATTGATTCTTAAGAAACTAAGTTTAGTATTTGTACTTATTCAAAGCTAGTGGCAGTAAAACGTTGAACTATTTTATTATTTTCTAAGATAACCATACTTTTAGCTGGAATATTTATTTTATTATAATCCTTAGTAACATCAGCAAAATTAGCAATTACTATAATACCATTTGAGAACTCTGTAGATTGGAGTAATCTATCATCACTTAAGTATTTTAAACTAGTCATTTTCTGTTGTACTAAAATCTTATGCCATTTTGACCAAATTGGTAGATATTTACTTAAAAGATTTTTCTGCTGTTTCCAAGCAGCCCTATCTAAATGTAGTAGTGGAGGATAGTTATATAAGAATGTTTTTAAAATATTATTTTTTATTTGTGATGGGAATTTAAAAGTATTATATTCCCAGTGGTCAGAAGTGATTATGCTATTGTTATAAACCATCTGATAAAGAGGGACTTCAAAAATAGGGTTATAATATATAGCTTATAAGAGGTTTTAGAGGTGTCGGTTTACCATATCTAGGAGGAATGCCTGATGCGGACCAGTAGCTTCCCATATAGTATTTAGACTTTTTATTTTGGCGCATATCCTTATCCCAAATCCCTTGAGAAACTAGACCTTGACCAAAAGCAGCTACAGGAGCAATATAATCTTTACCATCTTCAGTACCAACTACTAAATTATAATGTTCAGCCGCCCATTTAAAATAATCCATTTTATTTTGTGCATCTTGAGCTTGAGACATTGGATGTTTGGTAGAAAAATCATTATTTAGAGCGCCAGCACCATCGCTATCAAAGAACCATGAGTTAAATTTTGCATTATATATGTTTATATCTTTATTTAAACGTCGTTTGACTTGTGGCATTGCATATGAAGAGTTTAATTCATGTTGACCACTCAAGAATCCTTGTAAATATTCACCATTTTGTTTAATTATAGCAGCATCCTTAAATAGGTTTTCTTTTGTATCAAAAAAAGCTGTTGGCATACTATCAGGATTTTTTTCTATCAATGAATTATATGAGTCATAAGGAGCGATAAGATATCCATCTTGTTTGGCTTGTTCAATAACATTGGTATGATAAATACCATCAGTTACATCATTTAAGCCTAACCAAGCACTTTTTAGACCAATATCTTTAAGTTGATTTATCATCCATATCGATACGCCATTGCCCCATTGATCAACTGGATTTATATAATTAGAGTAAACTGACTGAATTAGATTTTTATTAAGTTCGATGGTATTTGACGGAGTTTTGGGCTTAGCTAGTAGCTTAGTTGCTGTAGAATTTAGTTTAATAGACTCGAACTCTTTTTTATTCCATAAGTTAGGATCTTTCACTAATAATTTAAGTGCATTGTCAACATCTGCTTTTAAAGATGTATAAATCTATTTTTGGTTGGCAAATTCTTCTAAAGTTTTATTAGAATGCTCTTTTAGTATTTTATTAAAATATTTTGTGGGATTATCTGTTTTACTTGCAAGCTGTTGTTTAACAAACTGCTGAAATTCTTCCCAGTTTATATTTGCTTCTCCAACTAGTTCATCTCCCCATAAATAAATAAACGGAGCACCGTAGAGCTTTGTAACTTCTGGAACTATTTTTGCTTTTTCTGCAAGTGTTACAAATTCACCTTGATCTATTTTGTGTTGACGGGTAAGTATTTGCAATCACTGCAGGATTATTCTCAAGTATTTTAATTGTAAACCCAAAAGGTTTATCTTCATTTAGAATATTAAAAGTATGTTTAAAATGTAACGATAAATTTTGCTTCCCTGTAAACCAGAAAGAATTATCAAATATATTGTTAATTTGGTAGTAAATCGCAGACTTGCCAAATCCAGCTGTCAAAAATTGCATTGATAAGCTGGCAGTTCCAACTAGAGGAGCTTTCTCACTAGTAGTAGATGTTAGATATTTTATCCATTTCTGATCATTCGTTGGAATATCCCATCCTTCTAACATTGGTAGTAGAAAAGATTTTGATCTACTAATAATAGGGAATGTAATAGTTTTATTTTCTTCTCTATTTAGTTTTTTACTGTTTTTAAAACTAACGTTTAGTCCGTTATTATCTAATTTGAAATTAACACTAATATTATCACGTATAAAATCTAACTCGTTTTTACTTTGAGTCGTTATTTTAAAGTCTTGTTTTGCTTGTGCAGAAGAAATAGGAAACTCTAGAGAGTTTTGTTTGAGGTTTACTTTTAAGGTTGCTGGATCAATGAGAAAACAATTATTTTGTTCACAAAGATTTATAGAGTTAGAAAAACTGAGCTTGCTGATATAAGCAAGGTTAAAGTAACTATATGTTTTAGATTCATTATCAAGAAAAATTTATTTATACTATCTCAATTTTACATACCAGGTCTCTAAACTAAAGCATCTTTATAGCAAGTCTTTATTAGAGCCTTAGATTAGTCTGAAATACTCAGTATTACACTAGCTATCAAAAATCTAATATAGTAAAATTTTATTAACAGATAAGCTTAGAGAAAAAAATGACTTCTTTAGATAAAATCAATAGTTATTTTGAAAGTAGTATTCAAGCTAAAATAGAAACTGCAAATGCACTACCTCCAGCTATTGCGCAAGCTGCAAAAGCTATGGTTTCTTGTCTAGAAAATGGTGGAAAAGTCCTAGTTTGTGGCAATGGCAGTTCAGGAGTTATCGCTCAGCATTTTACATCTAAATTATTAAATCATTTTGAGATGGAGCGTCCTCCTCTTCCTGCAATAGCTTTGACAGGAGATGTTGCAACTATTACAGCTGTTGGTAATCATTATGGTTTTTCACAAATTTTTGCAAAACAAGTTGCTGCTCTAGGTAATGAAGATGATATTTTATTAGTTATTACAACTAGTGGTGATTCTGAGAATATCCTTAGTGCTGTAGAAGAGGCACATGATCTGGAAATGAAAGTAATAGCATTAACTGGTGGCAGTGGCGGAGCACTGCAGAATATGTATAATACCGATGATATTGAACTAAGAGTGCCATCAGATAATATAGCAAATATTCAAGAAAATCATTTTCTCATAGTTCATTGCTTATGTGATATTATCGATCAGAAATTATTTGCAGGCTTAGAAGACTAGTATAACGATGTTTAGACCAATAACTAAAAATCTATGTTTATTAATAGCTGCGTTTAGTTTATCAGCATGTGGAATTATACAACCATACACAGCTCCTGTACCGCAAGGTAAAGAGATAAAAGATAAAAAGCTTTTTGAAATTAAGCCAAATATGACAAAAAGTGAGGTTACTTATATTCTTGGTTCTCCTGATATTATAGATACTTTTAATCCTAATCAATATGTATATATAAATACTTATAAGAGAAATATGCAAGATACTCAGTTTAGTGAGTCAAAGCTAATATTAACCTTTAATAATCAAGATAGGCTCATAGGTATATCAGGTAACTATGCGCCACCAACTAAGGATCCTGTATTCTAGAACTCACAACGAATATTGTAACTACAATATAGATATACTAAAAAAGTACGGTAGAGTTTGATAAATTACTTAATTAAGCAGCTGTAGCAAGAGCTTTGATTTTAGCGCTTAAACGAGATTTATGTCTAGCAGCTTTGTTTTTGTGGATTAGACCTTTAGAAGCATACTTATCTAATATAGGAACAACTTTAGCAAAGTTTTCTTTTGCTGCCTCTACATCACCTTTTTCAATTGCATAAGCAGTTTTCTTTAAGAAAGTTCTCATCATTGAACGACGAGCAACATTATGTTGACGATTTCTTTCAGCTTGAATAATTCTCTTTTTTGCTTGTTTTGAGTTAGCCAATTTAATTCTCCAGTTTTAATTTTTTAACTTTTTATAACCTTAGGCTTCTCCAGGGGGATATGCGAGAAACACAAATATATAAATTCAATAGCTAAAGTATTTTGCATATATTGTACATTTTTGTCAACAGAATTTGTAACATTATTAACTAATATTTAGCTATTTAAATATAGCAATCACTACATTTTAAACTTATTTTATAGCATAATAGGTATCTAGATTTATTAAATAAAAAACTACTTCTTAGTAGCAAAAAGAGCTTAAATATTATGAAAAATATCAGAAACTTTTCGATAATTGCGCATATTGACCATGGTAAGTCTACTCTTTCAGACAGGTTTATACAAGTCTGTAATGGTCTAAGTGAGCGTGAAATGAAAGAGCAGGTTCTTGATTCTATGGATATAGAAAGAGAGCGTGGGATTACGATTAAGGCGCAATCTGTGACGCTTGACTATACAGCTAGAGATGGACAAACATATCAGCTTAATTTCATTGATACACCAGGACACGTTGATTTCTCTTATGAGGTGTCGCGCTCATTAGCAGCTTGTGAAGGAGCTTTACTTGTAGTAGATGCCGCTCAAGGCGTAGAAGCCCAGACAGTAGCAAACTGTTATACTGCCATTGAGCAGAATTTAGAGGTTATACCTATATTAAATAAAATTGATTTACCTTCTGCAGAGCCGGATAGAGTAGCTCAAGAAATTGAAAAAATAATCGGTATTGATGCTACAGGGGCTACTACATGCAGCGCTAAGATAGGTATTGGTGTAGAAGATGTTTTAGAAACTATTGTTGCTAAAGTTCCAGCTCCTGAAGGTGATGTTAATGCAAAGCTGCAAGCTTTGATTATAGATTCATGGTTTGATAACTATCTTGGCGTGGTTTCACTTGTCAGAGTCAAAAATGGTACCATAAAGAAAGGTGAAAAGTTCAAGGTTATGTCAACAGGAGTTGCTTACCAGGTTGATAGACTCGGAGTATTTACGCCGAAAATGAAAGACCTAGATCATCTCAAAGCAGGAGAGGTCGGTTTTATCGTTGCTGGGATTAAGGATATTCATGGTGCACCAGTTGGTGATACGCTCACTCATGCACATAACCCAACAGATAAGCCTGTACCTGGATTTAAAAAGGTTCAACCTCAAGTTTATGCAGGGATGTTTACTATAAGTTCTGACGATTATCCTGATTTTAGAGAAGCTCTCGAAAAGTTAAGTTTAAATGATGCGTCACTATTTTTTGAGCCAGAGGTATCACAAGCTTTAGGTTTTGGCTTTAGATGTGGTTTCTTGGGTATGCTACACATGGAGATTATTCAAGAGAGATTAGAAAGAGAGTATAACCTTGATTTAATCACTTCTGCACCAACAGTTGTTTATAAAGCTATTAAGAAAGATGGTGAAATTATCGAAGTTGATAATCTATCTAAACTACCAGAGCCAGGAGCGATAGCTGAGATACAAGAGCCAATTGTAAGGGCAAATATTCTTGTGCCAAAAGATTATGTTGGTAGTGTAATTACTATCTGTATTGAAAAAAGAGGTGTACAGGTTGATCTTAATTATGTGGGGAATCAAGTTTCTATAACTTATGACCTACCAATGATTGAAGTTGTGTCTGATTTCTTTGATACTCTTAAATCTGTAACGAAAGGTTATGGATCATTAGATTATGAGTTGATTCGTTATGAGCCAGCGAATATGGTGTGTCTAGATGTGCTCATAAATGGCGATAAGGTTGATGCATTAGCAAGTATTGTGCATAAAGATCAGGCTAAATACAAAGGTAGAGAACTAGTTGAGCGTCTCAAAGAGTTGATTCCTAGACAAATGTTTGAGGTCGCAATTCAAGCAGCTATAGGTGGAACTATCGTTGCAAGAAGTACAGTTAAAGCATTGCGTAAGAACGTTTTAGCGAAATGCTATGGTGGTGACGTTTCACGTAAGAAAAAACTATTAGAGAAGCAAAAAGAGGGTAAAAAGAGAATGAAGAATATTGGCTCTGTTGAAATTCCTCAAGAAGCTTTTTTATCAGTGCTTAAAAAATAAAATTATAGTTATTATGGAAAATAAAAAAGTAATAGTAGGTATCTCAGGAGGTGTGGACTCATCAGTTTCAGCTTTGCTCTTGAAACAGCAAGGTTATGATGTAACAGGTGTTTTTATGAAAAACTGGGAAGAAGATGATACAGATGAGTTTTGCTCAGCGGAGCAAGATATCGCTGATGCTCAAGCTGTTTGTGACTCTATAGGGATACCTTTCAAAAAGATTAATTTTGCCGCTGAATACTGGGATAATGTTTTTGAGCATTTTCTAATAAAGTATAAAGCTGGCAGAACACCTAATCCTGATATCTTATGCAATAAGGAAATCAAATTTAAAGCCTTTCTGAGCTATGTACATCTTTTAGGCGGTGATTATATCGCTACAGGACATTATGCTCAAACAAGACTAGCCGCTGATGGTTCAGTACAGTTAGTCAAAGGACTTGATGATAATAAGGATCAAACATATTTTTTATATACTCTAGGTCAAGAGCAACTTAGACAGACGATATTTCCTATAGGCAACATTGAAAAATCTAAAGTGCGTGAAATTGCCAAAGAAAATAATCTTGTAACATTTGATAAAAAAGATAGTACTGGTATCTGCTTCATAGGTGAACGTAAGTTTAAAGAATTTTTGTCTAAGTATTTGCCTGCTCAAAAAGGTGAAATCCATGATGAAAATGGTATCAAGATCGGTATGCATGATGGATTAATGTATTATACAATTGGTCAAAGACAGGGGCTTGGTATAGGTGGTGTAAAAGATCGCCCTGAGGTACCTTGGTTTGCAGCTAAAAAAGATTTAGAAAACAATGTCTTGATTGCTGTGCAAGGTCATGATCATCCATTACTATTTAAGCAGTCACTACAAGCTATCGAGCTAAGTTGGGTTGCAGGTATGGCTCCGGCAGATAAATTTAGATGTGCAGCAAAAGTCCGCTATAGACAAAAAGATCAGTCTTGTGAAGTCGAAGTAAATCAAGATGGTTCAGTTAATGTAACTTTTGATCAGCCACAAAGAGCAATCACACCAGGACAGTCAGTAGTATTTTATATTGATGATGTTTGCTTAGGTGGGGGAGTAATTATTTAGAATTACTCTTATTTAATTTCTATTTATTGTCACTTGCTAGAGTTGTTTTTGGAGTATCATTGCTATCAACTTGAGTGGTTGAAGCAGTTTTTGTGGCTGTTTGTATTGTACTACTACCACTTGCTAGTGTGGTTTCTTTGTCTTCGCGTTGCTCATCTGCCTTAGTTATTAGATCGTTATCTAGCGCTGCGACACTACTTGCAACTTCTTGGTGAGTGTATCCTGTATCTTTTTTATCGCTGTCGACAACATCTTTAAGATAGTCATCAACTTTCTTTTTGACATTTGTTTGACTCTTCATAACATCTCTCTGCATGAATTGAGCTTCATGGACAGCGTCAATAGTCATATGTGTATATAAGTATTCTGGATCAATAATAAATGGTCTAAGCTCGGTACTATACTCTTTCTCTAAGCCAGGAAAATCAACAGTATAAGCAACTTTTATACGTTTTTTACCTTCTTTATCATTAACAACCATTGCTACAAGATTTGAATCTATTTCATATTCTTTTCTAACAAGGTGATATTGTTGCTTTCTATCAAGGACAATCTGCTTAACTGGAGTTGCAAAAACTTTTTTAGTTTTAATTGGTTTATTAACCGTGGTAACCCCAGCTTTTCGTAACTCTTCAATAGCGTAGTTTCCATAGTCGTCCTTAGCAAGTCTAACATCTATTTCAATCATCTTAGCTAAAACATATTCTCTAAATTCACGAGCTTGTTTTAATGTAAATGCAAGACAAGTACCTGTATCATCTTTCTGAAAACAACCATTTCTCTTATCAATTAGCACAAAAAGTTTTTGTGTCTTATCGTAATAGAGCTGATAGTCAGGAGAGTTCTCACCATGACCTAGATAAACAAACTGGTCGTTAGATAGCATACCACATGATGCTATAATTACGCTTAGTAATAATATTAATAATGTTTTTTTGAATATATTGCGCATACTAAATTCCATGATTTAATAACAATTACAGGAGATAATTTTTGCGTAATGCTGCTAAAAAGTAAAGTATTGATTATACAAAATAATCAAAAATTAACTCTTAGCATTTTCTTGCATTAGTTTTTTATACTTTTTCTCTATCATTTTGCGCTTTAGTGAACCAAGATGGTCAAAGAAGGTTATGCCATTAAGATGATCTATCTCATGTTGGATGCATCTAGCTAAAAATCCATCTTTTTCAACTTCAATCTCTTCTCCAAATTCATTAAGTGCCTTTATTTTGACTACAGTGGCTCTATTTACCTTTGCGGAAACACCAGGAAAAGAAAGACAGCCCTCTTCATCAATTATTTTACCGTTTTGTTCAATTATTTCAGGGTTAATGATAGTGATTATTTCAGGGTTTTGCTCTTCTAAGTTATCATACATGATAAAGAATCTTTTTTTGATACCAACTTGTATTGCTGCTAAACCCACGCCATTTGCTTCTAGCATTAGCTCATGCATTTCAGCAATAGTTGCACGTAAATCATCATTGATTTCATCTTTTGTAACTTCTTTAGCAACCTCTTTTAAAACTGGGTGAGGGTACTTTAGAATTTCTAAAGACATATTCATACTCCTTGTTCTAAAATATCTTTTTTCATCTTTGCCATCGTTATGGCAGCTTGGATAGAGTATTTACCTTTATGACCTTTTTTGCCACCGACTCTTTCTAAGGCTTGCTCTTTGTTGTGTGTGGTTAATATACCAAAAATTACTGGTAAATTATATTGGTGCATGACTTTTTGTGTACCATAACTTACCTGATCGCAAACATAATCATAGTGATCTGTCTCGCCTCGGATTACGCAACCTAGTAATACTATTGCATCAAACTCTTTAGTTTCTGCTAGGAGCTTTGCTGCATATGGAAGTTCAACTGCTCCAGGAACTTTTTTGATACAAATTTGACTATCTTTTAAGCCTTGAGCATATGCTTCTTCTAATGCACCCTCAAGCATTTTATCAGTTATCAAAGAGTTAAATTCACTTACAACGATTGCTAATTTTCTCATAATTTATACCTATATTCCTTTAATTGTATGTTTTGCTTTAATTTTTTTAGTTATCAAGTAGTTTCTATTGTGAGAGTTTACAAATGCCTCACAATATACTGGTTGTGTTTCTATATCAACGTTTCTAAGAGCAGCTAGCTTTTCAGGATTATTAGATATTAATCGGCAGCGGTTGACATTGTTATATTTTAGGACTTGTATAGCTAGATCGTATTTTCTTGCGTCAGCGGGTAAGCCAAGAGCTAAATTAGCTTCAAGAGTGTCCATATTTTCATTCATCTGCAAATTATAGGCTTTAAGCTTATTTGTTAAACCAATACCTCTACCTTCTTGGTCAAGATATATAAAAAAGCCACCCTCTTCGCTAATCATTTCAATTCCTTTATGTAATTGATCTTGGCAGTCACAGCGTAGCGAGCCAAAAATATCTCCTGTTATGCAAGATGAATGCATTCTTACTAAAGGATTATTACCAGAATAAGGTTTAGATAAAACAACAACTTCATCACCACTAAAGTTATCTTTATACACACTCATTTCCAATTCGCCAATTTTCTTGAATGGTATAGTAGAGCTTGCCATTTTCGTGACAAAAATTTCAGTTGCTAAACGATATTGGTAAAGCTCTGCAATAGTTAAAAGAGGCAGATCGTGCTTTTTAGCAAATGCTTCTAGTTCAGCAGCTTTCATCATGGTGCCATCTTTATTCATTAGCTCACATAGAACTCCAGCGCTATTAAAACCACTTAGTTTCATAAGATCAACAGTTGCCTCAGTATGACCATTTCTACCAAGTACGCCTTTATCATTGGCTATAAGAGGGAATATATGTCCAGGTCTAGCTAATTCTTCTGCTTTAGCATCAGCTTTTGATGCAACTTGAATAGTATGTGCTCTATCCTTTGCCGATACTCCTGTAGTTACCCCTTCTTTAGCCTCTATAGTTACAGTAAAAGGAGTTGTAAAAGTACTATTGTTTTGGTCAGCAGCTACCATTGGCGTTAGATTTAATTCTCGTGCTTTCTTTGAGTCCATTGCCAAACAAATGATGCCACTTGTATGCTCAAGCATAAATGCGATATTTTCTTCTGTGGCTTTTTGACCCGGTAGAATTAGATCACCCTCATTTTCTCTATCATAATCATCAAGTACAACTACGGGTTTGCCTTGCTTAAGAGCTTCTATGGCATTCTCAACATTATTTTTTATTTGCTCAAACATTTTCTTTAAATCCTTGTATATATTTATAGATATATTTACCTGTTGCATCAGCTTCAAGATTTACCATAGAACCATTACTATAGTTTTTTGCGATAGTAACTTCAATGGTGTGAGGTATCAAAGTTACAGTAAATGAATCTTTGAGTACATTTATTACAGTTATACTCATACCATCTATAGTTACAAAACCTTTCTTTACTAAGTATTTTAGAAATTCTCTAGAAGCAGAAATTTCAATTAACCATGCACCACCGACATTTTGAATACTTTTGATTTGCCCTGGTTCATCAATATGACCTTGTACCATATGCCCACCAATATGATCACCATAGCGCATTGCAAGTTCGATATTTACTAGTTGGTTCTCCTTAAGAGTATCAAGATTAGTTTTTTTAAGTGTCTCTGGTACTGCATCAAAATTAGCTGTTAAGTTTTGCTTATCAAGTTTTGTAACAGTAAGACAGGTACCATTAATCGCAACACTATCACCAATGCTACATTGAAGACTATTATCAAATTTGATACAAAAAGTTTTTAGACTATCTTTAGTTGTTATTTTTTTAATTGTTCCTAGTTGCTGAACTATGCCACTAAACATTAGAATTTTCCTTAAAACAAGAGTTTATTATTATATCCTCTCTTACAGAGATTTGATTGAAGCTTAGCTGCTGTTTGGGGTTATAATCAGCTATTATTACCGGAGCTAAGTATGTATAAAATTCATTAACAAGTTTTTGATTAATAAAACTATTTAGGGTTTTATTACCACCTTCAACAAGAAGACTAGTTATTCCAATCTTACCCATCTTCTCAAGTAAGGTATCTAAACAAACCTGATGTTGACTTTGTGGTAATAGCCAATATTCAATGCCAAGTTGGTTAAGCTTGGTTGCTACTCGTGCAGAGATCTTTGAACAAACAAAAATCGTTTTGGCATGCCTTTGATCTAAAACTCGCCAATTATGATTTATTGTTGTCAGATGATTAGCAAGTATAAATCTAGTTGGATGTTTTATTTTATTGATATTTATTCTTACATCAAGACTTGGATTGTCATCAATTAGAGTTTGCTTGCCAATTAAGATAGCGTCACAAATATTGCGCAATTCATGAGTATTTACGAATGCTTGATGTGAGCTTATTTTTTTTGAGTCACCATCATTAACAGCTATTTTACCATCTAATGACATAGCCCATTTTGCATAAACAAAAGGTTTTTTGGTTGTTTGATAATGAAAAAATATTTTATTTAACTCTTGTGCTTGTTTCTCTAGTAAGCCTACTTCGACTGTTATACCAGCATTTTTGAGTCTTTCGACGCCTTTGCCAGCAACTTTAGGGTTTGGATCAAGAGTAGCAATAATTACTTTTTTTATCCCAGCTTTGATTATGGTATCAGTACAGGGAGGAGTTCTTCCACAGTGACAGCATGGTTCTAGTGTTACGTATGCTGTAGCTCCTTTTGCTTTATCAACCGCTTTTGTCAGTGCGTGAACCTCTGCATGCGCTTCTCCTACAGTTTCATGCCAACCTTCCGAGATAATTGCACCATTTTTTACTATTATGCAACCAACCATTGGATTAGGTGATACTGTAAGTCTACCTCTATTTGCTAGAGTAAGTGCTTGTTGCATATAATATTTATCGATATTTTTCATTTGCCCATTTATATTTACTTACAGTTAGGGCAGGACCAAGGAAGTATTATTACTATAAAAATACAATAGACTATAAAACTATATTTATAGCCACAGTAATAATAGCGTGATGATGTTTTCCTCAATCTTCTTTCATCCAGACTTTAACTGTCGGCTTTGGAATTACACCAAATCTGCTTGACCTCTCTATTTTTATTAGAAAGCGCTCGCGGGCTTCTGCTATAAGCAGTTACCGCCGGTAGGGAATTTCGCCCTGCCCTGAAGATTATTTAACTAGTATAGCAATATCAATTCTAAAAATAAATTATATTAGCAGTATAAAGATTTTATTTAACTGATTATAATTAGCACTCAAACTAAAATGTTTAAATATTTTATAAGAAGGTTATTTTGTCAGAATATTCTTTATTTGTAATGCTCTGTGTTATCGCAGCTATTTCAAGCTATTTTAACTTGAGATTTCTCAAGTTGCCAAAAGCTATAGGTTTAACAGTAGTTAGTGCTTTAATATCACTAATGCTTGTGGTACTAATAAAGCTAGAACCTAAGTTATTTTATCCAGCGTATCATATGCTAAATAGTATCGACTTTAAGATATTGGTACTAAAGGTATTGCTTGGATACTTACTTTTTGCAGCAGCAATGCATCTAAATTTTTTAGAAATAAAAAATTTTTTAGCAAGCATTTTTGTTCTTTCAAGTCTAGGGGTTGTTGTCTCAACCTTTATAATTGGAACATTATGTTGGTTGGCTGCTCCAATAGTTATTAAACATGATGTTAGTTATATATATTGTCTTATAGTTGGAGCAATATTTTCACCAACTGATCCTGTTACAGTATTTGCTGTTTTTAAAACTAGCAAAAGTGTTCCGATGAGAGTTAAGTCGATATTATCTGGCGAGGCAATGTTTAATGACGTCTTTTCAATAGTTATATTTTTAATTTTGCTATCGCTAGTGATTAGTGGAAAGAGTGATATAGTTAATCCGAGAGTATTTTGTTAAACACATAAGAGATAGCATCACAAAATTTTTCAAAACTATTATTCACTTTTCTAAATATTTTTTTAAAGTTAGCCCAAACCTTTTCAATAGGATTTAAATCTGGAGAGTACGGAGGTAGATATAATATTTGTACATCAAATTTATTGGCTATTTCAATCAGCTTAGAGGATTTATGGAAACTAGCATTATCCATTACTATAGTAGTTTTAGGTTTTAATGATGGGCATAAGTGTTCCTCAAACCATTGATTAAAAATTTCAGTATTGGTATATCCACTGTACTCTAATGGAGCTATAATCTTTTTATCTGCATAATTATATCCAGCAACAATACTTCTTCTTTGTGTTTGATATGCTAAAACCTCACCATAACTAGGCTCACCAATTAGTGACCATCCTCTTAGGATAGAAAGCTTATTGTCACACCCCATCTCATCTATATAAAATAACAAGTTTTGAGCTATTTCTTTTAGTTTTTCTATATACTCCAACCTTTCATGTTCTTTTCTTTGCTTATATTTTGGAGTCTTTTTTTAAAACTAAAACCAAGTCTATTAAGGCAATCATAAAATGTACTTCTAGGAATATCAGGGGCTAATGCTTCTTTTATATCTAATGCACTTGCATCTGGATGATCTATCAAATACTGTTCAATCAATGTTTTATCGGTAAAGCTAGCGACTCTGCCACAATCAACTCCTTGCTTTGAACTATAATCTCCGGTTCTTTTATAAAACTCTATCCATGAAACAACTGTACGCTTATCTATGTTAAAAAACTTACTCAGCTCGAACTCCGTCATACCTTCTTCATATTTATTAATTACGATGTCTCTAAAATATTGGCTATATGATGGCATTTTTATTAGACATTATAACATTTCTACAAATATCTTTTTCTACAAATATCTTTCGGATTAACTATATATAAAAAATAGTATGAAAAAAACTATAATCAGGCTATTAAAATTTGGTTTTAGTTACGTAAAAATTTAGAGCTAATAAAAGAAAATATTAAAAATGCTCAGCAATATCAAAATACTAGTGAAAATAGTCAAAAAGTGTCTGCGCAATCACAGCAATTATTTGATCAATACAAAAATCAAAGTTAGTTTTAAAATTTTTAATAATTGAAAAAGTCAAAGAGTTTTTTATTATTTTGAGTTTTATTTATAAATAGTGTTTTTTGTTGTCTTTTTACTAGAGGAGAAGAGCTAGATATAGTATCTCTGTCATATAAAGTACAGCTATTTAAGAGTAGAATCACTAATGTATAAACTGATAATTTTTTCATTGTAAAAATAATAAAGGTAAGTTTTTATTAGCTAAATAATAGCTATTTAGTGATTATTATTCAAAGTTTTTTGGTGGAGGCGGCGGGATTTGAACCCGCGTCCACAAACTCTAGATCTTTGGATCTACATGCTTAGGCTAATCTATTTGAGTTTAGCTTGACTATTCCCCAATTAGC